>DOMW01000106.1 GCA_003510345.1 Clostridiales bacterium
CTTAGTCGGCTTTAAGGGGTAGAGGGGGATTGTGAAGGGGGGCGAAGGGTGGAAATTCCGAATCCCCCTGCCCCCCTTGACGCCCAGCGGCAGCATCATACCTATCCTCGGTGGAAAACGTTACCGTTTCACCAGTAGCGCAGGGGCGCGTTCAAATCTCGTCCCCTTAACCGGAATATATACAGACCCTGTTACACTGCCTCCCACAAAAGGCAAAAATGCCGCGCAGCCCGAATTGATCCATTGACCCGAAAGAAACACCCGGAAAAATCACTCCACCGATATGATATACGGATACACCGGCTGCCCGCCGTCTATCAGCTCCACGTCCAAAAAACCGTACTTTGCCCGCACTGTTTCCGCCAGCTTTGCCGCGTCCTCCGCCGAAGCCTGCTCCCCATAATAGAACGTAAGCATTTCGGAATCATCGTCCACCAGTTTTTCCAGCAAACCCGCCGCGACCGCGCCGATATCCGTTCCGTTCACCACGATATCCCCGTCCGCGATGCCGATCAGGTCCCCTTCCCGTATCGCCGAGCCATGCATCTTTGTATCGCGCACCGCCGTGGTGATCTGCCCCGTTTTCACAAACCTGCTCGCGTTTTTCATGCGTTCGGCATTCTGCCCGATATCCTTTTCCGGGTCGTAAGCCACCGCCGCTGCAATACCCTGCGGCAGGGATTTTGTCTTGATCACAACCACGTTTTTTTTGCTCATGTCAGCCGCCTGCTCGGCAGCGAGTATGATGTTGTTGTTGTTGGGCAGCACAATGACATTATCCGAATTTGCCTGCTCTACCGCTTTTAGGATATCCGCCGTTGAAGGGTTCATCGTCTGTCCGCCCTCGCAAAATGTGTCCACTTGCCAGTCGGCAAACACATCGCAAATCCCTTTACCTGTGCACACCGTCACAACGGCGACGTCTTTCTTTTCCTGCCCGGGGGCGGGCGCGGGTTCCTCTTCATTGATAAGGTGGCGGTGCTGCTCGCGCATATTGTCTATTTTGATATTGGAAAGTTCCCCCAATACCTGCGCGTATTGCAGTGCCAGGCCGGGCTCGTTTGTGTGTACATGCGTCTTCACTAGGGAAAGGTCCCCCACCACCAGCACACAGTCCCCTATTTTGGCCAGGTTGCCCCGGTACGTGTCGATATCCCGTTCTTTTATCGTGTCATACAAATTCCGGATAAAAAACTCCGTGCAATACGCAAATTCCAGGCTTTCCTCTTCCTGCCGCACAGCGGAAAAATCGGCGATCGATTCCCCGGAAAGGAGGTCGCCGCTGTCTATTTGTTCGCCGATCAGCACGGCCCGAAAGCCCATCAAAAGCACAATAAAACCCGCGCCGCCCGCATCCACCACGCCGGCTTCCTTCAGCACGGGAAGCATATCCGGCGTCTGTTTCAGCGTTTTTTCACCTTCACGCAGGCAGAACAGAAGCTGTTTATACAGGTTATCCGTTTTAGGGGCAATCTCTTCCGCCGCGTCCGCGATGCGCTTTGCCACCGTTAAGATCGTACCCTCTTTGGGTTTCATAACGGCTTTATACGCGTATTCCACGCCGCGCCTTAAAGCGCGCGCCATCACCGCGGTCGTAATGGGCCCGTCCGCCTCGATCACCGCGTCGGAAAAACCCGCAAATATCTGCGACAATATCACGCCGGAATTACCGCGCGCACCTTTCAGCGAACCGAGGTTCATCGCCGCCATCACAGATTTCAGCGTAAGATCACCCTCGGGAATCGCCGCCACTTCCTTCGCGGCGGAAATCATCGTGAGCGACATATTCGTTCCCGTGTCGCCATCCGGCACAGGAAACACATTCATCGCGTCCAGCGCGTCCTTATTTTTTTCGAGTATGGCAGCCGCTCCAAGGATCATATCCTTGAAGTACTTGCCCCCCAATGTCTCAACCAACAACAATTCCTCCCCGCAACGCCCCACATATATGCCTTACGTACAGGGGGGCTGGCCGCTATACCTGAATAGACTGTACCAGTATATCCACGCTCGCCACATTAAGCCCCGTCTCTTTTTCGACCGTATATTTTACTTTATCAATGATATTTTCCGCGACAGCGGAGAGGGATACGCCGTATTTCATCGTCACATAAAGCTTCACCGTTAGGTTTTCCGAACCGTCCGACCTGATCTCCACGCCCTTTTTCAGGCTGCCGCTTGTAAACAGGCCCGCAATCGTTTCGCCGATATGCTTGTCGTTCATCCCCACGAGGCCGTAAGATTCTGTGGCGGAAAGGCCCGCAACACTGGCAAGATACCCGTCTTCATACGTAATCGTACCATACTCATTTTTCAAAGCAGCACTCATATTAAAACCTCCGTCTGTCGTTTTATTCTATTGATAATATTGCATACTATTCATTGCACTTTATTCATTATATAACAATTTCCCGTCAATATCAAACCCGCCGCGGAATATTTTATATCGGTTACAAGCTATGCCATTCCCATTTGATGTTTGTGTCATCGTTTCCATGCCGCGATTCGTGGGAGTGGTTGTTTTGCGTGTATTATTTGTTGCGCCGGGCGGTACAGACTTTTTATGCTGATTGTTAGAACCTTTCCCGCGCACAGCGCGGGAAAGGTGTTGGTGTGTCGCCTGGCACACGCACAAGCGTCTCATCAGACGCTCCGTCAATGATTAGACAGTAAGGGCACTCCGCTATGAGAAAAAACACTGCCGCATAGAAGTGAAAAACACCAGTATAGAAAGTCGTGTTTTTTCTAATCATTCTTCGCCGCCCGCCCGCGCGCCAGACGGGGAAAATAGAGGAAAAGGGAATGCGCCCGGCGATTCTAGTGCACAGCAAGCAAGGTATCCTTGCGAGAAAACACAAAACTATTTCGCTGTTTTGCCTTTATTTTTATCAGTTTAACTTTCCCGACAAGCACAAAGAAGTATGAATATTTCTTTAACAATGGGGCGTGCGGCGAAACCTCTGTTTGAATATTTCGTCACAATTGAGTATAATACAAGAATATAAAACATATATGGGGTGCGTATGAGACTGGATAAATACCTGAAGGTATCAAGGCTTATAAAACGCCGCACCGTGGCGCAATCCGCCTGTGAGGGCGGTTTGATCACGGTGAACGGCAAAGTGCAAAAGAGCGCGTATCAGGTAAAACCGGGCGACGAGATAGAGATTGCCTTTGGCAGGCAGCCGCTTTTCGTACGCGTGCTTTTGGTGGAAGACTCCACAAAAAAAGCGGATGCGGCGGGCATGTACGAGGTGGTGGAGCGCCCATGAATGTTTGCGCTGTTATTTTGGCGGCCGGAAACGGCAAGCGCATGGATATCGATACAAACAAGGTGCTTCTTAAATTTGAGGACCAGAGCGCCGTGGTGCGCTGCTTAAAAACGTTTGAAGAGGCCGGCCTTTTTTCCAGCATTGTCGTGGTGTGCAGGCCGGAAGAGCGCGATATCATAAAACGCAAGGCGGCGCGTTATTTAAAAGGCAACACATACCTGTTTTGTGAAGGCGGGGCGGAACGGCAGTATTCGGTGGAAAACGCGCTTGAGTATGTGCCGGAGGAAGCGGATATTATCGCGGTGCATGACGCCGCCCGCTGTTTTGTTACGCCTAAGATCGTGAAAGACTGCGTCTCTTCCGCCATCCGTTTTGGCAGCGGGGTTGCGGGGATCGGCGCGACGGATACCATCAAACGCATAAAAGACGGCGTGGTGACGGAGACGCTTAGGCGGGATGAGCTCGTGTGCGTGCAGACGCCGCAGGTGTTCCGTGCCGACGTGCTCAGAAACGCGTACCGCAAGGCAGTGGAAGACGGCTTTTTGGGAACGGACGACGCTTCCCTTGTAGAGCGGCTTGGGGAAAAGGTATACATCGTTTCCGGTTCGGCGGATAATATCAAGCTCACCACAAAGGCGGATATCGCCGAGGGGGAAAAGATCGCGGAGGAGCAGTCCAAAGGGTCGGATATCCGCATAGGAAACGGCTTTGATATGCACGCTTTTGCGGATGAGCGCAAACTGGTATTAGGCGGGGTGGAGATTCCCTGCGAGTATGGGCTGGACGGGCATTCGGACGCGGACGTGCTGGTGCATGCCATTATGGACGCGCTTTTGGGCGCGGCGCGGCTGGGGGATATCGGCAAGCTGTTTCCGCCGAGCGATATGCGCTACAAGGACATCAGCTCGCTCCGGCTGCTAAAAGAAGTGGGCGATGTGCTGAAAAAATATGGGTATAAGATCGTAAATATAGACAGCACGCTCATTATGCAGGCGCCCAGGGTGGGCGGCTACAGCGCCCGGATGATAAAGAATATCGCGCGGGCGCTCGATATGGATGAGATTTATGTCAATGTCAAAGCCACCACCACGGAGTTTTTAGGGGCGGTGGGGCGCGGGGAAGGCGCGGCGGCGCAGGCCGTGTGTATTTTGCAGAAACGATAAAGACTATGAAAAGGTATAAAAAAAGATTGGGCAGCGGGCGCCGCCCGGTCGAGATCACGAACATGAGGCTGTACCACGCACTGCCGGCAATAAAGCTCATTCTTTTGATTGCCGGTGTTTCGGTTGGCGTTGTGGTGATAATACTGTATGGCTTTCCGCTGATAGAGGACCTGATAAAGCAGGTGGACCCCAGGGAGCGGTACAAGCCGCAGGTAGAAAAAGAATTTACCACGCAGCAGCACGAGACGACCGAGGAGGAATACCAGCCGTCTGAGATGTATCTGGCGGATTATAAAACAAAGAACGACCCATATATTTCGGGCAATAAAATTATATTCACCACGCGCGTGGACAAGGAGGACAAGCTGTACCGGCTGGACGCGGTGGGCGTGTTCAACATAGAAACGCAGGAGGCGCAGATGCTGCCCAATGTGGAAAAGAAATATGACAACCTGCTCTCCCCCCTTCTCTCAGGCAACACCGCCGTGTGGATCGACAGCATGGCGAACGGCGGCGGCAGGATTGTGGGGTACGACCTTTTAACAAACAAGCAGTTTGTAATAAAGGAATACGGCTACGCCATGCCGCAGCTTTCGCTGGACGGCGATATACTGACGTTTATGCAGTGGGCGGGCGATACACGCCAGCGGCTTTACGCCTACAATGTGGCCACACGTGAGGCGGTCACCATACGCTTATTTGATACGGAGGTCGGCAACAGCGCCGCAGACGTATCCGATACGGATATGGTATGGTCGGAATACAAATCGGACGCGGGTAAAAAAAGCGCCGCCTTAAAGCGCATCGTATTTTCCGAGGGATCTTCGCAGTTTGAGAACTATGATATCGGCGACGATGTATACGAGCCAAAGACAAACGGAAAGGATATCGTGTTTGCGACGACGCATGATATTACGAGCGGTGACCTAATGCTTTCCACCGGCGGCAGCGAACCGGTAAAGATCGCGGAAAATGTGCTGAACTACGACGTGGGCGATAATTTCGTCGCGTACACAAAAAATGATACGGTGTACGTTTCGTTTACCGACCAGCAGAAGACGGTGGCGGTCACGTCGGAAATCGCGAAAACATTGCTGGTGGGCGTGGATGGGAACGCGCTCGTTTATTATGACATCACGGACGGCATTTTAACGGACGAGGTCGTGATGTATGTGACGATCGAGTAACCCGGAGGGGGGTACTATGCCAAAAGCAAAAACACAGTTCGTATGCGGTGAATGCGGGTTTACCTGCGGCAAGTGGTCGGGCAAATGCCCTTCGTGCGGCAGTTGGAACACGCTTGTGGAGGAAGAGCTGCCCGCGGCGCAGCCGGGAAAGCGGCAGAGTGTTTCCCGGCCCGCCAAAACCTACCGGCTTGCGGAAATCCCCGAGACGTCGCAAACGCGGCATAAGACGGGTATAGGCGAGTTTGACCGCGTGCTGGGCGGTGGCGTGGTGCCGGGCAGCGTGGTGCTTTCGGGCGGCGAACCGGGCATCGGTAAGTCCACGCTTTTTTTGCAGATCGCGCGGGAACTCTCCCAATACGGTGCGGTGTTGTATGTTTCCGGGGAAGAATCGCCCGCACAGATCAAGATGCGCGCCAAAAGGCTTTCTATTGAGGACGGTATACTGCTTATGTCCGAAACAGAGGTGGGCAGTATTTTATCGGGTGTGGAACAGGAAAAGCCTGATTTTCTGGTCATCGATTCCATACAAACCGTATATGACGCTTCCCTTTCCTCCGCGCCGGGCAGTGTGGCGCAAGTGCGCGGCTGCGCCACAAAGATCACGGCAATGGCGAAAACATTCAATATCGCCACGTTCATTATCGGGCACGTGACAAAAGAAGGTGCAATTGCCGGGCCGCGCGTACTCGAGCATATCGTGGATACCGTGCTGTACTTTGAAGGGGAACGCACATCAAACTTCCGCATACTGCGCGCGGTGAAAAACCGTTTTGGCTCCACGGACGAGGTGGGCATTTTTGAGATGCGCGACACCGGCATGACCGAAGTGAAAAACCCCGCGATGCTGTATGAAAGCGAGCACGCCGAGCTGGGCGGTGTGTGCATCTTCGCGGGCACGCAGGGCACGCGGCCCATGCTGCTCGAGGTGCAGGCGCTTTGCGCGCACACGCAAATCAATATCCCACGCAGGCTCTGCTCCGGCTTCGACGTAAACAGGCTGTACATGATCTGCGCCGTGCTGGAAAAAAAGGTCGGGCTCAAGCTATACACACAGGATATCTTTGTGAATGTGGCAGGCGGCATTAAAATACGCGAGCACGCGGCGGATATGGCGCTTGCCGCCGCCATTGTTTCCTCGCTTCGGAACCTGCCTGTGCCGCGTGACGCGGCGCTCATCGGCGAAGTGGGCCTTTCGGGCGAGATCCGCCATGTGGCGCAACTGGGAAGGCGCATGGCGGAGTGCGAGCGCATGGGTTTAAAGCGCGTTTTTGTGCCCCGCCGCAGCATCGAAAAAGGAATGAAATATAACATAGATGTCGTCGGTGTGGGCACGCTGTTTGACGTGCTGGAAAAGCTGTTTTAGAAAAGGGGAAAAGCAGTGCTTACAAGGATACTGAAAGTCTTTGTTTCCGCAGTCGGTTTTGTGATCGGGTTTGGCGTGGTCGCTATGCTGCAAAACCTGTATGAATACTTTGCCAAGGCATCGCTTGTCGCCTTGCTTCAGCCGTGGGTGCTGCCGCTCATTTACATAGCGTGTGGCCTTTTGTCCGGCGTTATTTTTATACTGCTTTCCGGGCGCATCGCCGCCGCCATAGAGCGCGGGATCGCCAAACTGGAAAAAGTGCTTTCGGAGACGCCGGCGCTCTCTCTTTTGTCGGGTGCGATCGGCCTGGTGATCGGCCTGGTAATCGCGGCGCTTCTTTCGGTTATCATAGGGCTTATCCCGGTGGCGTGGGTCGCCGTGCCGCTTACCATAATCGATTTTATCATTTTTGGCTACCTCGGCATGACGACCGGCGTGAAGCGGCGGGTGGATATCGCGAATTTTATACAGACGCGCAGGGGCGGCCGCGAGCAGCATAAAGCGGCGGGCTACGCCATGCCCAAAATACTCGACACCAGCGTGATCATAGACGGCAGGATATTTGATATCTGCAAAACGGGCGTGCTTGAGGGCGAGCTTATCGTGCCGGAATTTGTGCTCTCCGAATTGCAGCATATTGCCGATTCAAGCGACGATATGAAGCGCATGCGCGGCAGGCGCGGGCTGGATGTTTTAGGGCGTATGCAAAAGGAGCTTTTGGCGCCCGTGCACATTATGGATAAAGACTACGACGACACGCCGGATGTGGACGCCAAGCTTTTAAAGCTTGCCAAGGATATAGAGGGCAAGGTGGTCACAAACGACTACAACCTGAACAAGGTTTCGGTGGTTCAGGGCGTGGAGGTTTTGAATATCAACGAGCTTGCTAACGCAATTAAGCCCATCCTGCAAGCGGGCGAGGACCTGGCCGTCACCATTGTGAAAGACGGCAAGGAGGAAGGGCAAGGCGTGGCGTACCTTGCGGACGGCACTATGGTCGTGGTCGAGGGCGCAAAAGGCAAGAGCGAACAAACGGTTATGGCAACGGTGACAAGCATATTGCAGACGGCGGCGGGGCGCATGATATTCGCCCGGCTGAAATGAGGTTTTCATGAGACTGAAATTGATCGCCTGTAAAGCGCTGTTTCGCGAAGCATCGCTCATAGCGGCGCAGAGCGAGAATTTTATCGACGCGACCTACCTGCGGCAGGGGCTGCACGACACGCCCGATTTATTGCGGCGGGCCATACAGGATGAAATAGACAGGGTGGAAAGCGGCGACGATATCCACACGTACAGCGCCCGCTACGACAGGCGCGATTTTGACGCCATTCTTTTGGGGTACGGCCTGTGCTCCAACGGCATTGTGGGCGTGGGCTCGAAGAAGTATCCGGTTGTCGTGCCGCGCGCGCACGATTGCATCACGCTTTATTTAGGCTCGAAAGAGGCGTATGCGGCGTACTTTAAGGAGCACGGCGGCACATTCTGGTACAACGCGTCGTGGATCGAAAACGCGGTGACGCCTTCCGAACAGACGGACAGGGAAATGATGGCGGTATACGCCGAAAAGTATGGCGAGGAAAACGCGGCTTTTTTGCTGGAGGCGGAGATGACGGAAAACTATACACGCGCGGCATACATCAAGTGGCCCGAGCTTTCTTTCCCGCAGTATGAGAAGTATACGCGGGACGCGGCGGCCTACCGCGGCTGGGAATACGACTGTGTTTTGGGCAGCAGCGCCCTTATGCTCGAGTTTCTGGACGGCGTTTGGGATTACGATAAATTCCTCGTGGCGCCGCCGGGCAGCGCCATTGAAGCGGACGTTCGGCCGGGCGGGAAGATTTTACGCGCGATCAACCCGCGCAGGGATGGGCATACAGATTTGCGGTGAAATGATGCCGAAGCGAAGCACCACGCAGATAATTGACACAATGTACAAACAATGTATAATAATAACATATCAGTCATGATAACATAACCACTCACCCATGAGGTATTTTGAATATGACCGGTGCGGATACTGGAATCTACAGGTCTTTAACAATCTGGTTTTGGGTTCTTGTTGCGCTTCTTTTTGTCCGTTTTCTGGTGGTGCTCATTAAAAAACAGAAAGCGGAAGCCATTTTTACGGGTGCTATGGTTGCGGTTTTTTGTATCCTTTATGCCGCTATCACGTATGAGTACGACCGCTCGGTGATGATGCTTTGCGCCTGTGTTTTTATATGGTGTTATTTTCTTTTGCGCTTGGCATATTATGTGTGGAAAAAGGGGTGGACAGTGGTCAAAAACTTGTTGATAGCTGCCGTGCTTTTCATCCTGTTTTGGGTGTTTGTTGTATCAAGACCACCTGTATTGTTTCGTGTCTTTTACTCTGACTTGGAAGAAGCGCGCGTAAAGATTGGAACGAAGTATTTTATGCCCACATATTATCCTAAAGAGGTTGACCCGGATTTATACGATTATTCGGATAAGCGCAATCTGTATTCGGGTGAAAGTTATTACGCCCATCCAATTCAGTGGAATGCTTTTGCGTTCCTGCCACCTGATGATGGACTGAGAAATGTTACTGATTTCAATATGAATTTATCGGCTCGAACAGGCGGACTTCCGAAAGCCACAGAAATATATGAATATACTTATTTTGTTGATGACGATACTGACTATGATATATCCGATTATCATCAAGGTATTGAAAACATCGTGGGAAGCAATGAAGTTGATGATGAGTATTGGGTGACACTTGCGGATACTGATTGCATCATAGTGCTTGGGCGAGCTGAGCGAATTGAGGATGAATATCATAAACGGTCGTACTTTTTTGCGAAAACAAAACTGTTACTTGGAGGGAAGTACTCGTATATTACTATCATGTTACAGCGTATTAACTATGACGAACAAGGGTTGAATGAGATTCAGCAGGAAGGGGAGAAGCGCGTTTTGCCTGAACTGGAAAAGGTGATACAAAGCCTGAAAGCGGAGGCGGAGCTGCAATAATCTCATTTGGGATTGAAACTATGGCGATCATGCCGGATGCGCAAAACGGCCACGCCCCTGCACACGCGCCATATTGCATAAACCCCAATTATTTGGTATAATAGCAACCGTAAAAAGGCGGGCTACTATGGCAGTGTACCAAACAAACAGCGAAGAAGAAACAACAGCCTGCGCCGCGGTGTTTGCGAAAACGCTTGCGGCGGGTTGTTTTGTTGCGCTGGACGGTGAACTGGGCGCGGGAAAAACCGCTTTTGTGAAAGGGATCGCGCGCGGGCTTCACGTAAAAGAAAACGTGGTAAGCCCCACATTTACCATACTGCGCGTGTATGAATCGGGCAGGCTGCCGCTCTACCATTACGACGCGTACCGGCTTGCCGGTGAAGACGGCCTTTTGGATGTCGGGTTTTATGATTACGCGGAAGGGGACGGCGTTTGTGTGTGCGAATGGGCGGAGCGTATAAAAAACGCGCTTCCAAAAAACCATACGCGCGTCGCCATCCGGTATATCGGCGAACAGGCGCGCGAGATTGCGATAGAGCGGGTGGGCGAATGCGATTGCTCGGGATAGACACAACGGGGGAAAGCATGTCCGTTGCCATAACGGACGATGGCACGCTTTTGTATGAGGCGTTTGTAAACATCGGGAAAAAGCACTCGCAGACGCTGCTTGCGGCTGTAGATCAAGCGCTTTTTGTGACCGGCGTTCCCTTGCCCCAAATAGACGCGTTTGCCGTTTCCCGCGGCCCGGGGTCGTTTACGGGCATCCGCATCGGCACGGCGACGGTATCCGCGCTTTCCTACGCGCTGGGAAAGCCCGTATACGCGGTGAGCACGCTGGACGCGCTGCTTGAGAACGTGACGGGCGCGGGCGCGGCCTGCGCCATCA
>DOMW01000058.1:0-5762 GCA_003510345.1 Clostridiales bacterium
CTACGGTTCTAAAAACTCCCTTATTAGGGCATTCCTTTAAAGTTTTGGCGCTGCGTTGGGGTTCTTAGGGGCTTGCCCCTGAGCCGCCGGAGGCATTTTAACCATCCCGCAGGGATACCTTGACCCCAAAGGAATACCCGAAAGACAAATGTGGAATTGTCGAAATATCCTTTGGCTGTCTTTGGGGTATTCCTGTTTTGCGTTGCTTTGGGGTTCGTGGAAGCTTGTTCCCAATCCACCGGAAAATCAGTATATCGCCGCTGCCAAAACCAATACAAAACAATGCAAATTGCAATTCGCAAATAAAATAACCTTTTGCTATTCCTGTGTTAGATGGTAAAATAAGTATAGTATAATAGAAGTATAGTATAACAATAAGAGTAGTTTCTGGTAAATTCCATCGGCGCAAAGGGGACAGGTAGTATGAAAAAATGTATTCGCTGCGGCAGGGAAATACGTGACGACGCAAAATTCTGTACAAAATGCGGCGCGCGGCAAACAGAGGAACGGGCGGCTGTTTTTTGCCCGCATTGTGGCAGGAAGCTGCCGTACGACGCAATATACTGCGCGTATTGCGGGCGGCCGCTCGAAGCGGGAACGGCGCAGCGACTGCCATTTTTTTCGACTTTTTCCGCATCGGCAAACCGCGCGGCGGGAAATTTGGCCGTCGTTTCGGAGCGGGAAAAACTGTACGCAATTTTTTGGGTTGCCGTCGCCATATTGCAGGTGATAATAGGCTGCGGGATCATTCCGTTCTTCATAGTAACCGGGTTGATCTACCTCGGCGTGGCGGCGCTCAATTTTTGGAGCGCTTACCAGTCGTTCATCTTCGCGCGGCGCATACTGTTCGACCCGACCGGCATTATCGGGCGATATGAAAAAATCACCCCGTTTGCCGTCACCCTTGCCTATAACCTCTTGATTTTCATACTGGGTATTATCGAAGGGGGCGGCGCGTTCCTCATCGTCGTCGGCCTGCTCGCCACCGCCGTTTCCATACTGGATATTTTGCTGCGCAGCTTTGTGCTGCAAAACAGGGCGGAATTTGAGCAATTGGAAAACGCCCATAGCGCCGGGCAGGATAGCCCGTGACTCAGGCAACCACTGATAGCGCTTACCCAGTTCACCCGGGCGCGATCTCGAGCGCCAGTTCCATCATGTTTGTGAAGTCGCGCTCGCATTCCTCGGGCGTGGAGAATTTCCCGTCGAGCGGGCAGTCGGACACGGTGGCGATGCAAAGCGCCTTTTTGCCGAAACGCGCCGCGTTGGTGTAAAGCGCCGCGCTCTCCATTTCTACCGCGAGCACGCCCAGCTTGCGCCATTCGGCAAGGCTTTGGGCGTCGTCATAAAAATAATCCGCGCAGAACAGATTGCCCACCTTATAGGTGAGTCCCATTTTTTCCGCCTGCTCCGCCGCCGCTTTTAAAAGCCCGAAATCCGCGATGGGCGCAAACCTGCCCGGCATACGGAACTGGTAGTCGAAATTGCTCACGGTACATGCGGCTTGCCCTATGACGATATCGCGCACATCGAGGCCGGGGTGGATGCCGCCCGCCGTGCCCACGCGTATGATCTGTTCCACGCCCAGGAATTCAAACAGATCGTGCGAATAGATGCCCATCGAGGGGCAGCCCATGCCGCTTGCCGTTACCGTGAGCCGTTTGCCCTTATACAGGCCCGTAAACACCGGGATCCCCCGGATATTGCTTACCTCTTCCCGTTCGGTGAGGTACGTTTCCGCTATAAATCTCGCGCGCAACGGGTCGCCGGGCATCAGCACCGTCTTCGCGTATTGTTCCGGTTCCCCCGCGTAAAAAATGGATGGTGTTCCCATAGGTTGCTCCCTGCCTTTCGGTTTTCTATCAATGATTGGTAGTATAGCTTTTTATAGCTGTTTCTTCGCCGCTTCCATCCCCATGTCAATCGCTTTTTCATTCAACGGGATCAGGTGTTTTTTCTTCTCGCCCATCACCTTTTCCAGGCATTGTATGATCGTCTTATTCTCCACAATGCACACACAGGCGTTGTACGCGCCCAGCATCACCATGTTCGCGGCCTTCACGCTGCCTGCCTGTTCGGCCAGGCTGTTTGCCGGTATGCGCAGCACCTTGATATCGCCGCGCGCGGGCTGTACTTCTATGAGGTCAGAATTCATGATGAGCAAGCCGTTTGGCCGGACCGCCCGCTCAAACATCTCCATCGAAGGGCGGTTCATCACGATAGCGCAATCCGCTTCCACCACCACCGGCGAAGCGACTTCTTCATCCGACACGACCACATTGCAGTTTGCCGTGCCGCCGCGCATCTCCGGCCCGTAGGCGGGAAGCCAGGATACATTTTTGCCTTCGGCAAGCCCCGCGTAGGCAAGTATCTGCCCCGCCAAAAGCACGCCCTGCCCGCCGAAACCCGCGCAAATTATCTGTTCAGTCATGCCTTTTCCTCACTTCCCCTGTCCTTGGTAACCCCCAGCGGATACTGCGGGATCATATTCTCTTTCAGCCAGTCGATCGATTCCAGCGGCGAAAGGCCCCAGTTTGTGGGGCAAGTGGAAAGTACTTCCACGAGCGAAAACCCCTTGCCGCCCATTTGGTATTCGAGCGCCTTTTTGATCGCTTTTTTCGTCTTCAATATGTGCGGCACGTCATGCACGGAGGTGCGCTCGATATAACACGCGCCGTTTATCGTGCCCAGCAGCTCGGCGATGTTCACCGGCCTGCCCTGCGTCTGTTCATTCCTGCCATAGGGCGAGGTCGTCGTCACCTGCCCCACGAGCGTGGTGGGCGCCATCTGCCCGCCCGTCATGCCGTAGATTGCGTTGTTCACAAATATCGTCGTGAAATTCTCGCCCCGCGCCGCCGCGTGCACGATTTCCGCCGCGCCGATCGACGCGAGGTCGCCGTCGCCCTGATAGGTGAACACCAGCGTTTCGGGCAGCACCCGCTTGATACCCGTCGCGACAGCGGGCGCCCTGCCGTGCGCCGCCTCCATCATGTCGCAGTTGAAATATTTGTAGGCGAACACGCCGCACCCCACGGGTGCGATGCCGACCGCCTTATCCTGCATACCGAGCTCTTCCACACATTCCGCCACCAAACGATGGATGATACCGTGCGTGCACCCCGGGCAATAGTGAAGGGGTACATCCGTAAGCATGCCTGTCTTTTTGAAAATCGTCTTCGCCATGTTATTTCCCCTCCTTCATGCGGATGATCTGCTCCAATATCTGCGCGGGCGTGGGGATAACGCCGCCCTGCGTACCGAAAAACGCCACCGGGACTTTGTCGCAAACCGCAAGCCGCACATCTTCCAGCATTTGCCCCTGGTTCATTTCCACGTCAAGGATGCCTTTTACGCTGCCGGCGGCTTTGGCGAATGTATCGTAGGGGAACGGCCATAAGGTAATGGGGCGGATAACGCCAACCTTAATACCCAGTTCACGCGCTTTTTGCGCCGCGTTTCTGGCGATGCGCGCGATCGTGCCGAACGCGGCGATCACATATTCCGCGTCATCCGTCATATATTCCTGTACACGCACTTCGTTTTTGACCACTTCGTCATATTTTTCCTTGAGCTTCCTGTTCACTTCGCTGCATATTTCCGCTTCGATATACAGGGAATTGATGACGCGCCGCGGTTTGCTCCTGTCGCTCCAGCCGTTTGCCGCCCACTCTTTTTCGGGCAGCATGGGCGGCTCGCCGCGCCGAAACTCCACCGGCTCCATCATCTGGCCGATCATGCCGTCGCCCAGTACCATAACGGGCATACGGTACTGGTCGGCGAGGTCAAAACCGTCCTGCACAAGGTCGGCCGCCTCCTGCACGCTCTGGGGCGCCAGCACGATCATATGATAGTCGCCGTGGCCGCCGCCTTTTGTCGCCTGGAAATAATCGCCCTGCGAAGGCAGTATGCCCCCGAGGCCGGGGCCGGAGCGCATAATATTCACGACAACGCAGGGCAGCTCCGCGCACGCTATGTAACTGATACCCTCCTGCTTTAAGCTTATGCCCGGCGAGGAAGAGGACGTCATAACGCGCGCGCCCGCGCCCGCCGCGCCATACACCATGTTGATCGCCGCAATCTCGCTTTCCGCCTGTACGAACGACCCGCCTACCTGCGGCATACGCCGCGACATATACTCGGGGATCTGGTTTTGCGGGGTGATCGGATATCCGAAGAAAGCCTTACAGCCTGCTTTGATCGCCGCCTCCGCTATTGCCTCATTCCCTTTCATCAATACTTTTGCCATTTTGATGATCCATTCCTTTGCCTGAGAATTTAAATTTTTTCCACTTCAATTGCCGTATCCGGGCACATACGCGCGCACGCCGCGCATGAAACGCACGCATCCATGTCTCCTATGCCAATCGGGTGGTATCCTTTCGCGTTGAGCTTATCTTTGTTGAGCGCCAGCAGGCCTTTAGGACACGCCGCCGCGCACAGGCCGCAGCCCTTGCATGTATCCTCGTAAATCAATATCATACCCGTTCACCTTATCCTGTAATATTTTCCGTTTGATCATGCGGCAACATACAAAAAGAACGCCGCGTCCGCGCAGCATTCCCATGCCTTGCTTATGATGCTATCATAGCAGTTTCCGTAATTTTCGTCAAGTTTTCGGGCAATGGGGCGTTGCCTTTAAGGGGGTCCTTAGCGCTGCCAGGTAAGCACTGGTCAAACAGTGGTTAGTATTATGCCTTTCCGTCCGCGCCGCAAACCTTTATCCTATTTGCCACCAGCTCAAACACTTTTTGCCGCCCGGCTTTCCCAAGAGGCTTCGGGTCGTACGCATCCGGCGTTTTTGCCAGCGTTTCCTTTATGCCGTCCGTAAACGCGCAACGCAGCTCCGTCGCGAAATTCACTTTGCATATCCCTGCCGCGATGCATGCCCGCACTTGCTCATCCGAAAGCCCGGAGGCGCCGTGCAACACCAGCGGGAGGGAAACCAGCTTTTTTATCTCCCGCAGGCATTCCATATGCAGCACGGGAACACCGGTATATACGCCGTGCGCCGTGCCAATGGCGACCGCAAGTGAATCTATGCCTGTGCGCGCGGCAAATTCCGCCGCCTCGGCGGGAACGGTGTACCCGCCACCGCCTTCCATGTCGTCTTCCTTGCCGCCTACTTTTCCCAGCTCCGCCTCCACGCTCACGCTGTTTGGCCGGGCGAACGCCGCCACCTTTTCCGTCAGGGCGATGTTACTCTCAAAATCCTCGCGCGAGCCGTCTATCATAATAGAAGTGTACCCGGCGCACAACGCCCGCGCGCACATATCAAAGCTTTCCCCGTGGTCAAGGTGCAGCGCCACGGGCACGGCCGCCCTTTCCGCAAGTGCGGCTACGTTCGCGTAATATAACTCCAGGCTCCCATACCGCACCGTGCCGGGCGTCGTCTGTATGATCACGGGCGCGTGCGCCTCCTCGGCGGCGGCGACCACCGCTTGCGCCATCTCCATGTTTTCAATGTTGAACGCGCCCACGGCAAAGTGTTCCGCCTGCGCCCTCCCGAGCATTTCTTTTGTATTTACCAGCGGCATTTTCCCCTCCAAAAAATTAAAACTCCGGTGTTGTTTTTACACCGTAAAGGACGATATGTTTTCCCTTTCTTCGTTTCCAGTATAGCACCATTTTTATCATAATACACCGCGTCTGCTATCTGTTATAGGACATGCCAAATTTGCCTATGCCACAGTTTAGCGTGTCTGCTCAAATACAACCCCGTATTTTTCTGTGCAAATATCTTGCGGTTGCTTTTGGGTATTCCT
>DOMW01000058.1:5775-5916 GCA_003510345.1 Clostridiales bacterium
CTAAAAACTCCCTCAAAGGCAAAAGCGCACACCATCGTGATATGTCATGTCTTACAGTCCTATGAAATTACTTCATTTGTTCTGTATTCTGGTCTACATTGCTGAACGGCAATCCTTTCCGGATTACTAAGGTCGCCGACC
>DOMW01000289.1:0-19905 GCA_003510345.1 Clostridiales bacterium
TTAAATATAATCTGGCTCTTCTGGCTGTTCACAATCCTGGGGATTCTTTTTGGCTTTATTCTTGGGATGCACTCATGCAAATTGTTACTGAAATTCTGGCTTGCGAGCAGCTTTCTATTGGCAGTATACTGCATCGGGAGTATTTTTATCGGTAGGGGAGCGTTGATAGACACTAACGCTCAAAACATGTGGTATATAGCCCTGCTGACAATACTTATCTCCTTTGTATGGGTGTTCAGCATTGGGCTTGTAGACCATGCCGCGGGGAAGATGGCGGCGCTGATAGTGAACACGATCACAACGATTCTTCTGATAGTTATTAATGTGCTGGCGGCTTATGGGATGAACACGCCGGACCAGTTTGTGCTTCCGGCAGATACATGGTCGCAGCTCCAGATGGGAGGGTTGTACGCGCTGCTACCCTTCGTGGTTGCGGGCTATCTGGCGGCGCTGTTTAAGGAAATGCAAATATACTGGGAGAAACAGCATCTGGAAGAAGCGTAAATAAAGGGCAAGAATAGAAGATAGGTTTCAAAGCGGGAGAACATGATTTTCCTGCTTTTTCTTTTCTGTAACAATGCGGCGGCTGCCGCGTAACGAAAACTGGTTGTTGAAAGGAGATCGTTATGTCAGAGAAAAAATTAACTCATGAAGGCAGTGTCACTAAGCATGGGAAGAATCTAAACTGTATGGTTGTAGGCCCTGCGGGAACAGGGCGCAGTGCACATCCGAATATAGTTATTCCCTCGCCGATCTGCGCCATGAAGCAGACGGGGTATAGCCCGAAAAAAGCCTGCAATGATAACAAGCACCTCAGAAGGAGATGAAAAACATGCCATATATGTATAATAGCACACAATTCAGAAAAAACCAAAACTATTTGGTTGTAGGAGGCGCAGGAACCGGGTGGACTACATATCCGGAAGATATGACAGAAATAAACAAACTAAGAAAAGAAGTGGAGATGGCTATGAAAAAATGTAAAGTAATCGCGGTTGCGAACCAAAAAGGCGGCGTGGGTAAAACGACGACGGCACTGAACCTCGGCGCGGGCCTGCGGGCGGAAGGGAAGAAGGTGCTTCTGATAGACCTTGACCCGCAGGCGTCGCTTACGATCTCGATGGGCAACAAACGGCCGGACGAGCTGCCGTACACGATCGCGAACGCAATGAAAGATTTGATCGAGGACAAAGAGGTATCACCCGGGATGGGCATCATCGCGCATGAGGGGGATATTCACCTTCTGGCTTCAAATATCGGGCTATCGGAGCTTGAAGTGGAGCTTGTGAACGTGATGAGCCGCGAGACGGTGCTGAAGCATTACATCGAAAGCGTCCGGCCGTGCTACGACTATATCATCATCGACTGCGGGCCGTCGCTCGGGATGCTGACGCTGAACGCACTGACCGCGGCGGATGGTGTGCTGATACCGGTGCAGGCGCAGTTTCTGCCGGCCAAAGGCCTCGACCTGCTGCTGCGGTCGGTCGCGAAGGTTAGAAGAAGGCTGAACCCCGAGCTTAAGATCGAGGGTGTGCTTATGACAATGGTGCACAGTAATACGCGGTTTGCGAATGAGATCATAGACATCATCCGTGAATCGTACGCGGGGCACTTTCTGGTTTACGACACGCAGATACCCGTATCGATACGCGCGGCGGAAGCTTCCGAGCGCGGCGTAAGCATATATGCCCACGATAACAAGGGCAAGGTCGCAGGGGCGTACAGGGCTTTTACACAGGAGGTGCTTAACAGTGAATGCGTATAAAATTGATATTGGAAATACGGACCCCGATGTGATTTTTTCTTCGGAGGAGGAACGGCGGGAAGCGGCGATGCCGAAGGTACAGCAGATCCCGATCAATAGGATAGACAGTTTTAAGGATCATCCGTTTCATGTGCGCAACGACGAGGATATGCAGCAGTTGATCGACAGTGTCAGCGCCATTGGCGTGCGCGACCCGGCCATTGTACGCGCAAAAGACAACGGCAGGTTTGAGATGATATCCGGGCACAGGCGCAAATACGCAAGCGGAATGGCGGGGCTTGAGATGCTGCCGTGCATCGTGCAGGAACTGACGGACGACGAAGCGACGATCCTGATGGCGGACAGCAACATTCACCGCACTAACATACTACCAAGCGAAAAAGCGTTCTCGTATAGGATGAAGCTGGAGGCGATGAGCAGGCAGGGGCAGAGAACGGACTTGACTTCGTCCCCACTGGGGACAAAGTTCCGCTCTGACGTATTGCTGGCAAACCAGACAGGCGAGAGCCGTAATCAAATCCAACGCTACATCCGCCTTACCGAGCTCATCCCGGAATTACTGTTACTGGTGGACGACAATAAAATAAAGTTCAGACCGGCGGTGGATTTATCCTATCTGGATAAAGACTTGCAGGGCGATTTACTGGAAGTGATGCAGGAGACGGGCAAACGCCCGTCGCTTGAGCAGGCCACGCAGATGAAGAACGCCGCAAAAAACGGAACGCTCGACCGCGGCGGCATAATGCAACTGCTGCAAACGCGAAAGAAAAGCCCGTCCCCTGCGGCGACGCCGCAGCCACCGCCGCAGCCTACCGGCCTTACGCTCACAAGGAACGACGGATTGGATTTGCTCCCGAAAGACATGGGCGTGGAAGAACAGGAAGACTTTATCGTGGAAGCGATCAAGCACTACGTGAAGAAAGATGTGGGGAGCAGCGGCGGCGATACAGCGCCGCTTGCCCCGCCGCCCGAAAACCCGGCGCAGCAGCCCCCCGGATTTATGATCACAAGCGATACTGCGCTTGCGCTGTTCCCCAGTGGGATGAACGATGAGGAAAAGGAAGAGTTTGTGGTGGACGCCGTGAGCTTTTACATTGCCAACCCAGTGGAACCGCCGCATCCACAGCCGCCTGGGCTTGTGCTCTCAAAGAGCGACATACTCGACCTTATCCCTGGGGATATAAGTATAGAGGAACAGGAAGATTTCGTGGCGGAAGCGTTAAAGATTTATGTGGAATGCCTGGCGGTGGAAGCGGAGCAGGATAACGCAGGCACGGAAAGCTGAAAATAAAAAGAGGGGAGGCGGTAATGATGAAATACGATAACAAGGAATGGACGCGGCGGATCGGGATCGCGAACGAAGTATCGCTGGTGGAGTATTGCGCACACATCGGCGTACCGCTTGTTCCGTTTGGGAGCGAGTACCGGCACAAGGAGTATGACAGCTTGAAGGTGCGCGGGAACAAGTGGAAGCGGTGGAGCGGCCGGAGCGGGCCGCTCGGCAAGTTTGTGCAGGGATACCCCATACATTTTGTTATGGAGTACGAAGGTACTGATTTTGAGGGGGCGTTAAAACGCCTGCTGGCGTTCGCGGCGCCGGACGAGCTGCCGCTGCCGGAGGGTACGCCGAAAAAACCGGCTGCGAAATATGACCTTGATAAAAGACTGCGGAAGGTAACGGGTGTTTCCTCGGCGGGGCAAGCGCAAAAAGTGGCGGCAGGCGAGAAGGAACGGAAGCCTTTTATAAAGCCCAACGCGAACGGCAACAACGAACGTGTGTATGCGTACCTTACAAAAACGCGCGGTATTGACGGGGGTGTTGTGCTGGAACAGCTTAAGCTTGAGTGCTTATATGAATCCGCGGCGCATCATAACTGCGTGTTTTTGGGATTTGACGGTAACGGTAACCCAGCGTACGCATATATGCGCGGCACGTACACGAACGCGGACAAGGCGTTTAAGGGCGAAGCGGAAGGCAGCATAAAAGAATGGAGCTGGCGGTTTTCCCCCACTCCGCAGAGCAGCGTCGTATATGTTTATGAATCGCCGATCGACGCGCTCAGCCATATCACGATCAACAAAGAACGTGGCGCGGAATGGCGAAACGCGCATTACCTTTCGCTGGGTTGTGTGAGCGACAACGCGCTGCAAAAGTTTTTACAAACGCACCCCGGCGTAACGGATATTATGTTTTGTCTGGATAACGACAAAGGCGGCGTGAACGCGACGGCTAAGCTTATAAAGAAGTACGCGCCGGGGTATTCGTGCGGCGCGATGCAGCCGCCGTTCGGCGATTGGAACGAATACTTACTTGGAAGGAAGGGGGAAGAGCACGAAACACCGCTTGAAGCGGCGGGTACATAACGNNCCCGCCGTTTCAATGTAAAGGGCGATATCGCCCTTTTTTTGTACGCTGAACTACACAGCCAAATGGCAAGGAGGTTTTATATTATGGCGGAAAACATTGCGGAGCGGTTTGAGGAAATCACGGGTATCTCACTCAATTCATACAGGTTTTTATGGGAAGAGGGTTTTCAAGACGATTTCAACAGGATTGGTGATACAAAATACGATTTAAGCCAGATGCGGCAGATCGAGATTGGTTTGGAAGAAGGGTACGACGTTACAAGATACGCGGACCCGCGGATGAGTGACCGGGATATGAAGGACATACGGGCAGGTATTAAGGATCCTCCGGGAGCGGAAACCATCGTATCCGCGGTGGAGCATGATACGCCAGAGCACGCACTCACGCCCGAACAGGCAGCCGTGCTCACCGAAGCGGATGAGATGGGGCTTGAGCCGGAGATTATTAAAATATTATCCGACCAGAACCTAACGGCGGAACAAATGCGGCAGCTTATGAAAATGGGATTAAACGGCTATCATGCTGACCCGCATATACCGAACGGCGGATACGATCCTGCAAAATGGGAGAACGATCTTATGGTTCGCACCGAAAAAGTGAAGCACATGGCGCATTATTATGTCATGGATAATAAATTAACGCAAAAGGAGGCACAAAAGGAGACGACAAAGGTGAGTGAAAAAGAAGTGCAATCGGAACCAAAGTTGGAGGGCACGCGTGGTAAAGGGAGGTATACCGCCGAGCAGAAGGCGGAATATAAGGCGGAAAAACAAGAAGAGGTGAAAGCCCTGACGGAAAAGCTGGAGAATGGCGTGAAAGACATTTTGGGTGGCGAACAGTATAAGGAATATCTGAAATTCATGTCAAAATTCCACATGTACAGCTTCCGCAATTCTATGCTGATCTATCTACAGAACCCGCAGGCGTCGCTTGTTGCGGGGTATCGGGCATGGGAGAAGGATTTCGGGCGGCACGTGCAACAAGGCGAGCAGGGCATCCGTATATATGCGCCGCATAAATCAAAAGTCACGGTAGACGTTGCTGCCGTTGATAAGGCCACAGGCCTGCTTAAGCGCGACGGGGCGGGGAACCCTGTAATGGAGAAAAAGGAGATCGAACCTATTTATTATAAGGCAGTATCTGTTTTCGACGTCGCGCAGACAAAAGGCCGGGAGCTTCCCGAACGGCAAACGCCGCAAATGCTGCAAGCGAAAACACAGAATTTTAAGGAACTGTTTGCCGCGGTGCAAAGCGTTTCGCCAGTGCCGATACGGTTCGACTCTCTGCGCGACGGCAGTGACGGGTACTACGACCTAAAGAAAAAAGAAATCGTGCTGTGCTCAGGCATGAGCGAAGCGCAAACCATCAAAACAGCCGTCCATGAGGTGGCACACGCAAAGCTGCACGATTATGACCTGAACCGGCCGCAAGGTTCACAGGCTGCGGAAAAGGACAGGCGCACAAAGGAGGTGGAAGCGGAAAGCGTCGCGTTTGTGGTGTCGGAACATCTGGGGATCGATACCACCGGGTACAGCATGGAATATGTGGCCGGATGGAGCAAGGACGGCGATATTAAGGCGTTACAGTCGTCGCTGCATACGATCGGGCAAACTTCGGGAAAGCTCATCAGCGATATAGACCGGCAATTTGACCGGGAGATGTCGAAGACCCGGGCGAAGGAGATGGCGAAAGACCAAAAGTATACCGTCACATATGAATACCCGTCAAAAAACAAAGAGCAATCACAGGACTACGCAATGGAAAGGTAGGAAAACAATGTATTTAAATGATGAAGAAAAGAAAATATTGAATTTATTGGGATGGGACGGCGAGTCGCCCGTAACGGCGCAAATCGTCTTGGCGCTCCAGGACACTGCGGAGTATTCGGATGACCCGGCCGCGCGGGAAGCCGCGGGCGAGATTCTGCTGAAACTGGGGTAAAGGGAAAGCCGGAACACTTCCGAATCAAGAAAAACACTGTATGGAAGGCAGGGCCTTAAGGGCACTGAAATTTCTGGCGGAATTCCAGTAGCAAGCATCGCAAAAGGATAGCCACATGGCTCCCTTTTGCCTGCTTGCTGGTGGTTCCCCCCAGACCCCCAGCGGCTGCGCCGCTTAAAATTGAATTGAAAAATGGAGCGTGAACAATGGGAAGGAAAAGAACGCGGCAGGTGCTTTTTCGCCTGAGTGACGAGGAACGTGAACGGCTGGATGAATTGGTAGCGCGTTCCGCTTTGACGGAGGCCGAGTATCTTCGGCGGCGGAGCCTGTCGGAGAAGAACATCGTGGTGCGGGATGGGCAGGGGCTGCGTACACTGATCGCGGCCGTTAACAAAATCGGAAGCAACATAAACCAGATCGCGCGGATGGCCAACAGCGTAGGTGGCGTGTCAAAAGATGAGATACTGAAAATAGCGGCGTGGCAGGAAGAGATTTACCGGCAGGTACGGGAATTGAACAATACCTAATATAACGAGGTGGAAAAATGAATAAAGTAGTTTTAGTAGGGAATTTAACAAAGGACCCGGAGCTTAGGGCTACGGCAAGCGGCGTGTCCGTCGCGTCGTTTACCGTGGCGGTACAGCGGAGATACACTTCGCAGGACGGACAGCGGCAGGCCGACTTCATTAATTGTGTCGCGTGGCGTTCCACAGCGGATTTTGTAGCGAAATACTTTGTGAAGGGTTCAAAGATCGGCCTTTCGGGCAGCATACAAACCCGCACATACGACGACGCGAACGGCGCGCGAAGGTATGTGACGGAGGTGGTGGTGGAAAATGTGGAGTTTGTGACCAGCAAGGCGCAGAACCCCGGCGCCAACAATGGCATTCAGTCGGCAAGCGAAGAGGAGGCGAAAGCGGCGGATGAACTGTTTGCGGAAGAGTTTGCGGATTTTGAGCCGCTGGACGATGCTGAGCTGCCGTTTTAGGTAACGCTGTGACTATGGTTCCGGATTGGAGGTGTTTTCCATATGGCGTATGTAAAGATATTGGCGATAAACTGCCGCAACGACTATATGCAAACCGCCGTGGAATATGCCGTCAATCCGGATAAAACTATCGAGGAGCGGCTGGGGATCGCCGGGGAGTATGCGACGGATCCAGGGAAGACAGAGCTTGACGAAGTACGGTATGCTTCCTGCATCAACATTCCCGGGATTGACGACGCGACGGAGACGATGATGGCGACGAAACGGCGGTTTGGCAAGACGGACGGGCGGCTGGGGTATCATATCATCCAGTCGTTTTCCCCGGACGATAACATCACGCCCGAGCAGGCGCATGAGATCGGCCGGCAGTACGCGCAGGAGTTGTTTGGGGATTTTGAGGTTGTGATCGGCACGCACGTGGACAAAGGCCATATCCATAACCACATCGTAATGAATTCCGTTTCGTGTGTGGACGGGCATAAATTTCACGCGAAAAACGGGTATCTGCGGCACGTGATGCGGGAGACGTCAGACCGGTATTGTAAGGAAAACGGGCTGTCGGTGATCGAGTGGACGAGCAACCGCGAGATGACGCAGAAAGAATGGTTTGACCGGCATTGGCGGGAAGGTACGTTCAGGGAATCAATCAACCTCGACATCCGGGCGGCGGCCGGGCGGGCCCGGTCGGTTGCGGAGCTGCTGGTTGGGATGGAGAACATGGGATACAAGGTAGACGCATCGCGTAAGCATATTACGCTGCTTCCGCCCGATGGGCGCAAGGCATGGCGGCTTGATAAGTTTTACACAGACGACGAGCTGAAGCTCATGACCGAAGGCGGCGGGATGGCGCGGATGGCCGCGCGGCGGTACACGCTGCACAAAACGAAGTACCGCGTGACGCGCGGCCGGCGCGAGCCGCAAAAGCTGACGCAGTTTCAGTATATGTATCTGCGTTGGCTGAAACTGCTGGGGGAACAGCGGCGGCAGCCGGGGCGTACATATATCCCGAAAGCGGAGTACAGGAAGTTCGACCAGTATAAAAAACAGATACAATTTACCGGGGAACATGGCCTGCGGAAGCTGTCGCAGGTTATTTCTTTTCGCGAGGGAGAGCAGGCCAGATTGAAAGCTTTGAATATTGAAAAGTACCGCCTGCTCGGAAGGAAAAACAAATACGCGAAGCTTTTTGAAGCGCACAAGGCGGTTATGCGCTGGACGCCCATTATTACAAAACTGGATAGTGAGACGCAGGAAGAATACGCCGCGGCGCTGGCTGTCCTGAAAAAAGGCGGGTTTGAAAACGACGCCGCCGGGGTGGAGCGGCTGCGGGTGGAGCTGGAATCGGAAATATTGCGAAACAAAGGCGGACGGATGGAGACGCAGGAACGGATCCGGATGTGCGGCAGCATCGAAAAAGGCATGGGGCTGATCGTGCCGGCGGTGAAGCAGGCGCAAAGGGAGAGGGAGACGGAGACCGGCTGGGAGCCGGAACGCAGGGAGAAACCACGGGAGAGGGATAAGGATATTGGGATCGAGCGGTGAGGCATATGGGCAGCAAAACAGGGTGTGACAATTCTATTGACAACAGATAACTTTTGAGTTATCATAATGCTAACGGGAGGGTGCCCATTGTATCAAGTAATCTTTTATAAAGACCGCAACGGAAATGAGCCGGTGCTTGAATATATCCGTGAATTAGAAAAGCAACGCGGTAAAGATGCCCGTATAAAACTAAATAAGCTACGGGATTATGTAAAGGCGCTGAGTGTTTATGGCACACAAATAGGGGAACCGTATATAAAACACCTTGACGGTGATATATGGGAATTACGCCCGATTAGTGAGCGGGTATTGTTTGCCGCCGCGGTAAATGGCCGGTACGTACTACTCCACCATTTTACAAAGAAGACAAAAAAGACGCCTAAAATGGAAATAGAGAAGGCGAAGCGGGAACTCGATGATTTCAGAGAAAGGAGCCAAAAAAATGAATGATAAAAACAATAGTTCGATAGGGCATACGTGGGCTGAAGTAGAGAAAGAAATATTTACGCCTGAAGAAATAGCCGCCAGCGATTTGCGCGTAGCGCTGATCGGTGAACTGATAAAGGCACGGCAAGAAAAAGGCATATCACAACGACAACTGGAAGAATTGAGCGGGGTGAAACAGCCGGTGATTGCCCGCATGGAAAAAGGCAGTACTTCCCCAACTGTTGCTACAGTGCTAAAGGTACTGGCTCCGTTGGGAAAAACCCTTTATATTGGTGACATGAAATAATAGGTTATCCAAGCTGAAATACACCAAGTAATCAAAAACTTCATATTTATATAAGTGTCATACCGGACGATAAGTACTCGCCCGGTATTTTTTATTGTATAAACGGAGGAGGCGGGGTACATGCTAGATCATTATACACCGGCGCAATTATTTGAGATGCACCGGGGCAGGGAATCCGGGGTGGATGTGTCAAGGTACAACGATTTGTCGTACAAAGCCGCGCAGATGCGGCAGATCAGGCTGGGCCTTGAAAAAAAATTGAACGTCGGCTTGTACGGCAGCGTCAAGTTTTCGAGTTACCAGATGGAGGTGATCCGCCTGGGACTTGAGGAAGGCATCAAGGCGGAGCTGTATGCCGACCCGCATTATGATGCCAACCAGATGTGGGAGATCAAACTGGGGATCGAACGCGGCCTTCCTGTCTGCCAGTACGCGGATCCCTGCTTCGATCATGAGCAGATGCGGGAAATACGGCTGGGGCTGGAAACGGGCAAGGACGTAAGCGCATATAACGATCCGGATAAAAAAGCGGCGGAGATGGAACGGATACGGTTGTCGCTGCCGGTCTTATCTGGTAAATCACTAAGGCAGAGGTTCAGGGCTGCCATGATGGCATGGAAAGGAAGGTAATTAGGTATGGAAGACCAGGCTGTAAGCTTAGTAATGCGCGGTGGTGAAATGATGCTTCGGATGACGCGGGAAACTGCCCGGATGGCGATGCAGGCCATCGCCCTAATAAAAGCGCTTTTGACCAAGCTGACGCATACCGGGCAGACGCCGCTCAAGTGGCTGACAAAACAATATGATACTGCCGCGTTCGCGATCAGGCGGGATCAACTGGCGGATTACCGGTCGGCGGCGAAGGAGATCAAGCTGACCTATGCGCTGGCGGAGCACAGCGACCCCGCGAAGGTTACGGTCGTTGTACGGCAGGCGGACATCCATAATTTCAATCATGTTATGGATGAGATCGGGGTGGTTGAAAATGACCTTGAGCCGGTGGCAGACTACGAAAACGCGAAAGACGAGGGTATTCTATCAAAAAAAGACGAGGGGAAAGGCTACTATGCCTTTACGCTGAATAGCGAAGACGGCGTTGCCTTCCAGAAGCTGGCGGATGAAAAGAATCTCATGTACGCTACGCCGCAATCGATCGGCGCGCCGATCGATTATTTGGCAAAGGATGAAATGCTGAAAGAATCCTATGGCGCACTGGTTGAACGAAATAAAGACAATTCTCCTGAATCCGGGCTGGTACACAGCACATTCTGGCCGAAGCTTGCGGCGGAAGAAAATATTGAGACGGTCGCCTTGAGCGAAGAGCAATACGAGCATTTCAAGCGCGAGGTCTACACCGGTGATCAAAATGACCGTATACCGTTTGCGGTGACGGCAAAGGACAGTAATCTGATTTTAGCTTACCGTTCGGAAGACCGCGACAGGGTACAGGATATCACCGGCAAAACAGAGCATAAGGCGCTGGTCGGTAAGAATGAGCTTACGGACCGTATGGCGCAGGCTGCGGAGAAGGGCAGCCATAATTTTGTCATCCTGGGCGACCAGAGGGAGCAGGCGCGGGACATGATGAAAGAAGCGGGGATCGCCGCGCCGGAGATGAAGCAGATTGCCAAGGGCGAGAAGTATTTTGAGAATCTGGAGCATCGGGCGGAGCGCATAAAAAATGAAGCCAAATACGCCGCCGAAAAACAAGTGGGGAGCCAGCAAGGGATGCAAGAACAGGCCGGAGCGGCTATGGACAAGACTGCGGAGAATATCCTGGAAAAAAGCGGGAGGTGAGAATCATGAAAAAAATAACGTGGAAATCCATTTTGATCGGATGGGGCGCGGCGCTTGCCGGTGTCTTATGGTTCTTTGGAAAGATGGCAATGGCGTGGCGGCCGGGTGTTACGTTAGATGAATGGGCGGGAAACCTGACCGCAACGTTAAAACGGCCGTTTGATTTTTCATGGAACGAAGCGATGCCGGTGTTTTTGTGGATTGGTACAATAATCTGGCTGATCGTATTCGCCGGGAAACTGACGCGAACGGGCAATTGGCGACCCGGGGCTGAGCATGGCCGTGCCGATTGGGCGGTCGCGAAAAAGCTGCGGAAGATTTATGAGCAGTGCGAAAACATCAAGCTGGATAATAAAGAGGTCATTTATGATCAAAACATTATTATATCGCAAAACATGCGCCTCGGACTGGATGCCAAAAAGCATGGGTTGAATTTGAACCAGGTCGTGGTTGGCGGCGCGGGCACGGGTAAATCGACCGGGCTTGTAATGCCCAACCTCATGCAATGCAATTCAAGCTACACTGTTATAGACCCGTCCGGCGAGCTGTACAGCATGTGCGGCGGGCTGCTGCAAATGCGCGGGTATGAAGTGCGGTGCCTGAATCTGGTCGATATGTGCCGGTCGCACAGGTTTAACCCGTTCGTATATATAAAAGAGTCGAAAGACATACGCGAGCTGGCGGCAAGCTTTATTGAAAATACGAAGGAAGAAGGCGCGGGAAAAGGCGAGCAGATTTGGGTAGATGGTATGCGGCTGCTTCTTGAATCGCTGATCGCGTTTTTGTGGGAAGCCGTGCCGGAGCGGCAGCGGACATTCCAAAAGCTGACAGAGCTTACCATGCTGGGCAAGCTCGGTGGCGACAGTATGGGTACGAAGTCGGACCTTGATATGTTGTTTGAGGATTGGGGAGCAGATAACCCCGGGTCGCTCGCGTGGAAAAACTATCAATTGTTTTGCCAGGCGCCGCCGAAGACGCGCGCGTCTATGGCGATCTCGCTTACGACCAGGCTTTCTGTTTTTAATATTCCGGAAGTGGCGGACCTTGTTTGTGAAGACGAACTGCACCTTGACCGGCTGGGCGATAAGAAAACAGCGTTGTTCTGCGTAATACCGCAAGCGGAAAATTCCTATAATTTCCTGATCGGCATGATGTATACGGCGTTGTTTTTGGCGTTGTATCACCGCGGCAAGGCCCGTGGCGAGAAACGGGGGGACGGCACGGTGGAACTCGACATACCTGTACAGGTATATATGGATGAGTTTGCCAACAGCGCGCGCCCCAATATGTTTGAAAATATTCTTGCTACGTGCAGAAAATATCTTATTTCCATCTGTATTTTCCTGCAAGGTATGTCACAGTTAAAAGCCCTGTATGAAAAATCATGGGAAGGAATAGTCGGGAATTGTGATACGTTCATTTATCTTGGCGGCAATGAACGTTCCACCTGGCAGTATATCTCCGAATCCCTGGGAAAGGCTACGATCAACATTCAAACGTCCGGCAAATCCGGGAACAACTTCAATACCAACCAGCAGCTTGCCGGGCGCGAGCTTGAGCTGCCGGATGAAGTGCGTATGCTGCATAAACGACAGGCCATTATCATGATGCGGGGCGAGCGGCCAATTAAGGATTGGAAGTACAACCTGAAGAAGCATCCGAATGTGCGGCATACGCTGCGCGGCGGCGCGGCGGCGTTTACGCAGGAATTTGTGCATGACGAATGGGACGCCATGACGGCGCTTGACAAGATTATGGAAGGCTTTACATACGAAGATAGCGGAGCCGGGAGCTACGCGGATAAAGACGATGAAATAGCCGCATGAGCGGCTATATATAAAGGAGAGTAGAGATTATGAAAAAAAGAAGTTTGTTGGGAACAGTAAAGAAATTCAGGTCTAACGCAACTACGCTTATGCGAAAGCGTAAAAAGAAGGTGCAAGCGGCAGCGGCGCTCGTTACGGCGGGCGTTTTTTTATTTCCTCAAATCGCGTTGGCGAACGAAGGGTTTGATCCCGTTGAGAGTATGGGTAAAATGACGGATCTTGTATTGACCCTTATTACCGGTATAGGGATATGTTTACTTGCGTTCGGTGTGTTAAACCTTGCAATGTCATTCCAAAGTCATGATGACTCGCAAAAGAGCAGGGGCGTTGGGATGATGGTTGGTGGGTTTATCGCGATTGGGCTCCGTGTGGTCCTTCAATTTCTTGGTGTGGCGGTATGAGGCCTGTGCCGCGCCGCCGGAAGGAGTGATGAACCGTGTATATAGACTGGTGGATCGAACAGATATATAATCTGTGGAACCTTGCACTCGGTGATATTTATGTGCATCTCACCACATCCCCGATGGATTTTGCCGGGGGTGCGGGCTGGGATATCGCGCAGCGCGTACACGACGCGTTGGGCGGGATCGCGTATGGATTGCTGCTATTGTTTTTTCTCCTGTCCTTTTTTCGCACGGTAAACGACATTCAAAACATGACGATGCAGCAGATCATCGGATGGATACTGCGGTTTGTTGTCGTAAAAGGATTGATCGACGCTTCCATGCTCATACTGGGGTTATTGGTAGGTATCTCAATGGAAGCCAACACACTGATCCTTGAGAATGGCGTCGCGTTTGTGGGGCAGGGCGGGCTCCCGCCCGAAGTGGCGGCAGCGATCGCGGCCGTGCAGGAGGGTACGGCGCTTAACATGATCGGGGCGTTTTTCCAGCAGATACCTATGCTGTTTTTGACGATGGGCCTCGGTTTGGTGGTGCTAGTATGCGGTATTATCATGACGATCGTTGTGTATATGAGGTTTTTCAAGGTCTTCATATACACGGCGATCTCGCCGCTGCCGCTTTCTACCTTCGCGAGCCCGGACACGGCGCAAACCGGCATACATTTTTTGAAATCGTATGCCGCGGTTTGTCTGGAGATCTGCGTGATTGCCCTGGCCATCGTAATTTTTAACGCTCTGGTTTCGGATAATACCCTTCTGTTCAACTCATGGAATTATGTTGGCGGCGACGATCCGAACTCGGAATTCTGGGGAACGATTATCAACTGGCTGTTCGGTATGGTAATCAAAAGTATATTGCTGGTGAGCTGCGTGATAGGGGCGAACCGCATGATAGATAAAATGTTAGGAGCGTGATGAAATGGAAGAAAAAGTGCTTAAGAATATTTTTACATACCAGGAAACATTGACGCTGGGAATGACAGGCCGCCAGTTCATACTTTGCATCGCCGGGGTAGCGTTGGTGTTCGCCACATATTTTCTTACTTCGGGCGAGGTGTATTCACAGGTCGCCAGCTATGTTGGCATGTTCTGCGGCCTGCCGTGTTTCCTGTTCGCGTTTATGCAGCCGGAAAAAATGAATCTGGAAAAGTATCTGTGGTATTGGGCCGAAAGTAAGCTATTGCAGCCAAGAAAGCGGCATTACAAACGCGATAACGAGTTGTTTGACCTGATATGGAAACAGACGGTGTGCGGCGTGGAGATGAAGCCGGATAAAAAAAGAAGCGGGAGGGGGAAGAACAATGCCGAAGATTGACAGAACGACAAGTAAAGCTGTGTTTAAACGTCGTGATTCCCTGCAAAAGAGCATACCGGTCAAGAACATTCACGACAACGGTTTGTTTGAATTTGCCGGGGAATGGTCTATATGCCTGGAGTTTTCAGACGTCAATTACAACGCGACTTCGGCCGAGAACAAAGCGTCGATCGTGCTTGGTTTTGAGCAGATTTTAAAGAGCCAAAGTGACGACATTAACCTGAAGCTCGTGGTCATGCAGCGTGTTTTACATGAGAAAACGCTCGAAAACGATTTGTATCTGCCGCTTAAGGAAGACGACTTCAACGAATACCGGAATGAGGTCAACGCGATCAACCGGTCGCGCGCGGTCAGGGGCACGAATAAGATTGTGCGCGACCGGTTCTTTACCGTATCCGGAGCCAAAAAGAGCAAGCAGGAAGCGGAAAGCTGGCTGAACCGTATTGAAGCGGGCGTCACGAACGACCTGAGCGAAATTGGCGCCGCGTGCCACCGGCAGAGTACGGAAGAACGGCTGCGGTCGTTGCACCGGTTTTTCAGGCCGGGTGAGGCCGAAAGGTTTACGCTCGACTGGAAGGGCCTCGGCGGGAAAGGTTCGACTGTCAGGGATTATATCTGCCCGGACCGGTTTGATATTGACGATACTTACGTCCGCATCAATGAAAAGTACGCCCGTGCGCTTGTCGTCCGTGACCTTCCTTCATGGATAAGCGACGAGCTGATTCCGAAGATACTGGACCTGCCGAAGGAAATTATTTTGTCCTTAGATACGGTGTCCGTATCAAAAGACGAAGGTATACGGCGGATCCAGCGCGTAAAGGACAAGGTGGAAAGCGATATCTCCAAGCGTGCCCGCAAGTCAATGAAAGACGGTAACATCAGCTTTGAGATACCGCAGCATTTAAAAGAAATGCGTGAAAGCTGTGATTTATGGTTTGACCGTCTGAATAACCACGACGAGCGCGTTACGATGTACCAGATGGTAATCGTCCATGTGGCGGATACGCTTCAGGAGCTCAACGAAGATACGGATACGATCAAAACCGCCGCGGCGGGAAAATCCTGCCAGATAGGCGTCCTCACAAACCGGCAGGAGCGCGGGATCAACACGGCGCTGCCTTATGGGCTTAGGTATATCGATGCCCTGCAAGCTGTGAATTCGGCGGCGACGGGCGTTTTGATACCGTTTACCACAAAGGAGATACGCGACCCGGGTGGAATCTGCTATGGTGTAAACGCCATAAGCGGAAATATCATCACGATCAACCGCGCTTCGTATATCAACCCGCACGCGTTTATCATCGGGACAAGCGGCGGCGGGAAATCATTTTTTGTCAAGATGGAAGCGGCGCAGGCGTTCCTCATAACGGATGACGACCTGCTCTTTATTGACCCATCCGGCGAATATATGGAGCTGGCCCGGCTGTTCGGCGCGCTTCCCATCAGGATATTCGCGGGCAGCGCGCACCATATCAACGTAATGGACATGGCGGAAGGCTACAACAGCGAAGACAGCTCTATCGAGCTTAAGAGCGAGTTTGTGCTGTCACTGCTTGAAATTGCCGTTGGAAAGGAAAATCTGGGCGCGAGGGAACGCAGTATCGTTGACCGCTGTACCCGGCGTATATTGTCCGGCCAGGGCTGCGGCAAAGGCAAGACGAAAGAGGACCCGGTTACGCTGCAAACGCTGTATGACGAACTGATGCAGCAGGACGATCCGTTAGCGCGCGATGTGGCCACCAGCCTTGAGATGTTTACCGAAGGGTCACTTAACGCGTTCGCGCAGCGCACGAACGTTGATCTTGACAATAGGGTCACCTGCTACGATGTATCAAGCTTGGGCTCATCGCTGAAAGGGCTGGGTATGCTGTGCGTTATGGACGCGATCGACCGGCGGGTGATGTATAACTTTAAGCGCGGAAAACGGACGCGTATCTATTGTGATGAGATTTGGTCGCTGTTCCGGTATCCGCGCACAGCGGATTACCTTGACGAATGGTGGCGGCGTATTCGGAAATACGGCGGTATCATGACAGGGATCACGCAAAATATCAGTGAGGTATTCGCGAACGAAAAGGCCAGCATGATGATTTCAAACTCCGAGTTTATCTTCATGCTGAAGCAGGCGCCGGAAGACGTGGAGCGGATCGTTGAGAAGATGCACATTTCCCCGGAACAGGAAAATATGCTGCGCAAAGCCGACAAAGGCCGTGGGCTGCTTTCCGCGGGCGGTACGATCGTGCCGTTTGACGGCTGGTTTGACAAAAACATCGCGCCGCGGATCTATCACGCAGTTTCGACGGATCCGACGAAGAATAAGAAGGAGAACGAGGATGAAGGAGCGGAAGTCAGCGTATGATATTTCCGGCGGAAAAGGAAAGGAATTGGAACTGCACCGCGATGCGGAGAGGTTGGCAAAAAACGCGCGGGCCGTGACAGAAGAAGTCGGTGCGGAAAATGCCGGTTCTCCGGCCGGAGCGGCCGGTGTCAACAAAGACACTGCCGGCGGCGTGTCCGCCCGGGATGTGGCGCCGAAGTATGGTTCACCGAAAGACGCGCGGACAGTGGCGAACGAGGCGGGCGTAAAAGTCCCCGGCGTTTCCCGGGAGCCGGGGACAAACAGCAAATCCGCTGCCGGCGGTGTGTCCGCCCGGGATGTGGTGCAAAAGAAAGACATGGAGCACTTCCGGGTTGACGCGCAATCCGGAAAACGCGCCCGCGCAGTAGCCGGGAAAGATGGCGTAAAAGGCGATAAAGCCCCGGATGCGCAGGGGGCGGCAGGTAAAGCCGCCGTAAGCGGTGCGTCGGCCCGGGATGTTGTACAGAAGAACGGTATGGATCAGTTCCGCAGCGCGGCACAATCCGCGAAAGACGCGCGGGCTGTGCTTGCGGATAACGGCGACGACCCGGAAGCCGAAACGGTGGCAAAATTGCAAAAGACTACCGATGCCGCGGCAGGAAACGTAAAACGAGCAATGCGCAGGCTGGCATCTCATAAGAAGGCCGCCGGTAATCAAAAACTGTCCGGAAGCGCCGCGGGCGGCGGGCGGTCGGCCCGCGAAGTTCTCGGGGGAAATACGGCAAAAGGAACCATTGGGGCGCAAACCGATAAGAGGGCGGATTTCGGAGCTATGGCTGCGCCCGCGCCGGGGCCGGGTAAATTTAGCAATGCGTCCGGCAAAGCGTCGGCGCCGAGGGCTCTCGCGAAAGAGCAGGTTATGAAGCGGAGCCGGGAAAAGGCCCGGCGTAAAGCAGCGGCAAAAGCTGTGAAAAAGAAAGCCGCAAAAACCATACAAAAAACCGTCAAGAAAGCCGCAGTCCGGGGAACCGCTAAGATAGCGGGGAAAGCGTTATTGCACGCGATGAGCCCATTGGGCATCATTGCCGCCCTTATTGTTGTGATAATTTTGATCGTAATCCTGATCGTCGCGCTTCTCGCGGCGGATGAGATGAACAAGTCCATGAGCTATGACGGCGCTTTTTTCTTTCCGCTACAAAACCATGAAAACCATAACTGCGAATTTACGGATACGTTTGGCGCTTCGCGCGACGGCGGAAGGCGCGGCCATTCGGGTACGGATATCGGCGCGGTGGAAGGGGAGCCTATTTACGCGATGGTAAACGGAAAAGTGGTCACAAACCGCTGGAACGGAACCGCCAACCCGGGCGGCACGGGCGGCGGGTGGGAAATCACGGTCGAGGACGAGGCGGGCAGGCGGTACAAGTGCCTGCATATGATGGAACAATCCACACTGCCGGTTGGTACGGAGGTTTATGCCGGGCAGACGATACTTGGGTATGTGGGCCACACCGGCGCGAATATCACGGCGAATCATCTTCATTTGAGCATGTACGATGAAAATGGAAATATTGTAAACGCGTATGAGTTACTGCGGCGCAGTCATGATAACCCAATAGGCGACGCCTCCGGGAACCTACCGGCGTCCGGGGGCAAGCCCGCGGTATTAAACTCGGTCGTTATGAAACCGGCTGGCGTCCTAGCGCCGGTTCAAACAATTACGGGATGCCGTATCACATATTATTCCGGCGGCGAGGGTGAGACGGTTGACAGGTACGGCAACAAGCTGGTAATCGGTACGGCCGCGAAATGGATGGGGCTTACAAACGCCCCGTATCCGCAAGGGTTTCCTGACGGGACTATTTTCAGTATCGGTGAAGGCGCCGAGGAACGGTTCTATAAGATATCCGACGTCGGCGGTTTCGGCCGCCAGCCAACCGAAGTAAAGAAAAAGACATTTGACCTGTTCGCCGGGGCGAATGTTTCGGCGGCGGAACTGACGTCTTCAAAATACGGCGTGCAAACCGGCGTTACTATCAAAATTTGGAAGTGGGGGTGATAAACGCCGGTTTAGGCTGCGTTGCAGCGCATGAAAAATGGAGGTATAATAAGTCATAGCAGGGAATGTTGATGGCGGCTGCCACTTCCTCATGAGAGGGGGTGCGGCGATGGAGTATCTTGTGATGTTTGCAGTGATCCTCGTGGTGCTTTGTAAGGTATTCACCGATAAAAAGTAGCGACCGCCTAAAGCTGGCACTCTAGGCGGTCATTTTATTAAATGTACTGAATTGGGTAGTCGCTAACGCGTTCCCTGCTATAATTATACCCCCCAATACACGGAAAAGTCAAGAATAGCGTTCTGTCAAAGCGATAGGGCGGCTTTTTGAAGCAGATCGAGTTGCAGCGCATGAAAAATGGAGGTATAAGCGCGGTGAAGCACGGTGAACGCTGATTGACATGGTGGAAATACGGGTATATAATAAGCGTAGCTAAGTTGAGTATATAAAAGACGTCACAAAAGCAAAAACCCCGGAGTTGCAGCTCCGGGGTTTTCTTATTCGGGCTAACTGTCTTTTTTGTTGTGGTCTAACCACTTGCGAACGAAGTAGCTAACAACGCCCGCCATGACCGCAACAAAGAAATTGAGTATATAGGTCAAAGACGTCACCCCCTTTCCGCTGTGCGGTATAGGGTAGACAGCTATTTGATTATATACTACGGGTGCGGCGAATGTCTATGTCACTGTGGTTCAGACGAAAAACGCATGAATACACATAATTACAGGATAAAAAATAACCGCCCCCGCCAAAGGTTGCGGCTATTATAGTTAAAATCCACAGCTAACCGCTTTGCGGTTATATCCCTGCTATTATTATACCCCCCAATATACGAAAAAGTCAAGAACAGCGTTCTGTCAAAGCGATAGGG
>DOMW01000289.1:19911-20098 GCA_003510345.1 Clostridiales bacterium
GCCGAGCCGGGCGGTCAATCCCGGCGGAAAGGGAGGTTTCTATGAACAACTGTATTTTATCGGGCAGGCTGACAAGGGATCCGTACAAGAAAGACAGCGGCGCGCATTTTACGCTCGCTGTCGACCATGACTACAAGGACAAGGACGGCAGCAGAGGCGTAGATTTCCTGCCAATCAGCGTTTTTGG
>DOMW01000289.1:20151-20816 GCA_003510345.1 Clostridiales bacterium
TACAAGATTTCTTTTAAACTGCAAAAATTTGAATTCGTCAAAGTGAAGTATTTTGACAGCAATGCAGCAGACACCACGGATGAACTGGCACCGGAGGAGCCGGAATCTACCGCTGCTGAAAATGCACCGTGTACATCCGACCAGGATGATGTGAACGAGTAGCCGGGCCGGTATACCGGCTCGTTCCACAGTATTGATGGACAGGGAGAATAATAGTATGAAAAAACAAATAAAAGCAAGGAAGGCCTTGTTCGGAAGAAAAGACCGGAAGTTTACGTCGTCTCAGCAGGAGTTCCTACTCCGTATGATCGACCAGGGCATGAGCGCCGATCAGCTTGAGGTGATACGCCGCGGGTTTCGTGAAGAGCTTGGCATCGACCAGATTGCAGTGTTCGCGAAAAACCATCTGGACTGGAAGCAGATGGTGCAGATGTGTTACTGCGTTAAAGATGGGTGGTCTGCCGCAGCGGTGGCCAGGCTGGTCCACGATAATGTCGCGGCAAGTACAATAAGTGAGATGCGGCTCGCTTGGGCGCAGGGATTGGCTGAGAGTAACGCGGATGTGGCTGAAGCTCCGGCCAGTCGCGAAAAGCGGGCGCTCATGAAGGAACGGGAAGCCGCGATGGAGGAACGCCGGCTGATTGAAGAGCGTGAACAGAAAGCGA
>DOMW01000146.1:0-9406 GCA_003510345.1 Clostridiales bacterium
ATGGCAATGGTGACCGTGCGCAACTCCACACACTACGGCATCGCGGGCTATTGGGCGTCTATGGCGGCAAAGGAGGACATGATTGGCATCACGGGCACAAACGCGCGCCCCTCTATCGCCCCCACATTCGGCGTGGAAAACATGTTGGGCACAAACCCGCTTACATTTGGGTTCCCTACAGACGAGCCGTTCCCGTTTATGTTGGACTGTGCCACCTCCATCACGCAGCGCGGTAAGATAGAGTATTACGCGAGAAGCGGCATGGATACCCCCGCGGGGATGGTTATCGGGCAGGACGGACAGCCCATGACGGACAGCAGCGAAATATTAAAAGACCTCACGGGCGGTACGGCGGCGCTCGCCCCGCTTGGCGGTATCGGCGAAGAGCTTGCCGGGTACAAGGGGTATGGATATGCGACAGTAGTGGAAGTCCTTTCCGCCGCGTTGCAGGCGGGCAGCTATTTAAAGACATTGAACGGGATAAAGGACGGTAAAAAAATCCCCTACCATCTCGGCCACTTTTTTATCGTTATTGACACGGAAGCCTTTATGGGCGCGGAGTCGTTTAAAAAGATCACCGGCGATATATTACGGCAACTGCGCGATTCCAAAAAAGCGCCCGGGCAAGACCGCATCTACACCGCGGGTGAAAAAGAATACCTTGTGTGGCTGGAACGGAAAGACAAGGGTGTGCCCGTGGGCGAGGCCGTGCAAAAGGAATTCATCGCGATCCGCGATCAATACGGCCTAGACTACCGCTTCCCGTTTGAATGAGGCATGGCTATGAATTACGCGGAAGAATCATTAAAGAAGCATAAAGAGTGGAAGGGAAAAATAGAGGTGCGCCCTACGGTGCCTGTCAAGACGAGCGAAGACTTATCGCTTGCCTATACCCCAGGTGTGGCGCAGCCTTGCCTGGAAATACAAAAAGACATTGCACGTTCCTATGAGCTGACGCGCCGCTGGAACATGGCGCTTGTCGTGACGGACGGCAGCGCGGTTTTAGGGCTGGGCGATATCGGCCCGGAGGCGGGTATGCCCGTAATGGAAGGAAAATGCGTGCTTTTTAAATCGTTTGCGGATGTAGACGCTTTTCCCCTGTGCATAAAAAGCAAGGATGTGGACGAGATCGTGAACACCATCTACCTCATATCGGGTAGTTTTGGCGGCGTGAACCTGGAAGACATTGCCGCGCCTCGCTGTTTTGAGATTGAGCGCAAGCTCAAAGAGAAATGTGACATCCCCATTTTCCACGACGACCAGCACGGTACCGCCATCATTACGCTGGCAGGTCTGATAAACGCGCTTAAGGTTGTCGAAAAGCGAAAAGAAGGCGTGAAGCTTGTGGTAAACGGCGCGGGCGCGGCAGGCATTTCCATCACCCGCCTGCTGCTTTCCTATGGTTTTATCAATATTATACTTTGTGATAAAGACGGGATATTGTGCGAAGGGAAGGACGAAGCCGCCATGAACGACGCGCAGCGCCAAATGGTGAAAGTGACCAACCGCGGCAAGCAGCGCGGCCTTTTAAAAGACGCTCTTATAGGCGCGGATATCTTTATTGGCGTGTCGCGCCCCGGCCTCGTCACACAGGAGATGGTGCAAACGATGGCAAAGGACGCGATCGTATTTGCCTGCGCCAACCCCACGCCCGAGATATTTCCGGACGAGGCGAAAGCGGGCGGCGCGCGGGTCGTTTCCACCGGGCGCAGCGATTTCCCCAACCAGATCAATAACGTGCTCGCCTTTCCCGGCGTGTTCAGGGGGGCATTCGACGTGCGCGCTTCGGATATAAACGATGAAATGAAGATCGCCGCGGCGCATGCGCTTGCCGGCCTCATAGGTAACGCCGAGCTTTCCGCCGATTATATCATCCCCGCCGCGTTCGACCCGCGTGTTGGCCGGGCGGTAGCAAAGGCGGTGGCAAAGGCTGCGCGCGATTCCGGGGTGGCGCGGGTATAGTATGCCTCGGGAGACGGGTTTTGAGCGCCCCTCGCTACTGTTGTTAAACCGGATTTATTTTCCGCCGTGGATGTTATAACGCTGCCGCTGGGCGTCAAAGGGGGCAGGGGGATTCGGAATTTCCGCCATTGCGGAGACCAGCTCCCTCCCGGATTCCGTCATTGTGGGCTTGATCCGCAATCTTTTAAGCGGACTGGATTTAAGTAAGGATTGCGGGTTAAGCCCGCAATGACGTGTTTGCACGGTACAAACATATCCGCGACGTGTCTGGTATTTATTCTAAACACGGCGCGTCAAGGATGCCGCACCCTACAATATCCCTGCATTAATCAGCGGCTACTAAAACAAATTTTGCTCGAGCCTGCTTACCCAACGCTAAATTAATCTGCCAAAACTCAACAAAACCGCAACAATACAGAGTAATATGCAGAATACCAGATATAACCTTACTTATTCTCAAAATATCGCAAAATTCCCTCAAAAAGCCCGCGCGCGCATTTTTCCTGATACGCGTCAGATACCAATAGCTCATCTTCCTCCGGGTTAGACATGTGCCCCATCTCGATATTGCACACAGGCACCGTGCTCCAGTTGAAGCCTGTCTGGTCGCTGCGCTCGCTTACGCCCCTGTCATTCGCGCCCGTGGCTTCTATAAACGCCGCGAGGATAGCTTTTGCCGCCGCCGTGCTCTCTTCTTGAATCTCTTCCGTATAGCCGCCGGATGGCACGAGTATAAACGCGCCTTTTGTGCTGCGGTTATCCGTGCCATTGCAGTGTATGCGCAACACAAGATCTGCACCGGCTTCATTCATCATCTGCGCGCGCTCGCTGTTTGGAATATCCACATCCGCCGATTCCCGCGTCATCAGCACGTCCGCGCCTTGTTCTTCCAGTAAACGCCGCAGTTTTTGCGCTACCTGCAAGTTTACGACATGCTCGTCTACCCCGCTTGAAACACCCGCCGTTCCGGACGAAACACTGGCTTTCGTTTCGCCTGCTCCCGGTGCGATCGGCTCGGGCCGCGAATTTCCCTTGCCTTGGTGCCCCGGGTCTATGCCGATCAGCACGCCCGCGAGCGGCAGCTCACATTCTTTCGCGTCGTCAGAATAGAGCAGTGAAAGCGTTTCTTTTCCCGCGATGCCATCCGCCGCAAGGCCGTTTTGTTTCTGGAACAGGCGCACCGCGCTTTCCGTGGCAGGGCCATAATAGTCCGTCGTTTCTTCTATAGAAAGGTACTTTAGTTCCGAAAGGCGTTCCTGTAATGCCTTCACCGTATCGTGCGTCACACCCACCGCAAGCGTGGGGTCGGGCGTTGGTGTTGGCGTGGGGGTCGGCGTTGCTGTTGGTATTGCCGTGGGCGTTGGTGTCGGTGTGGGTTGCGGTGAGAGGGTAGCCGTTGGCTGTGTCTGCTGCACGGGCGGCTCCTGCTGCGCATTACAGCAAACAAACAGCAGGCACGCCGCGCATAAGATAAATAGTATAAAAATCTTTCGTTTTTTCATGGTTTTTTCAGATATTCAAATAATCCTTCCAGTTGTTCTTTGTTGTAATACTCGATTGCGATATGCCCGCGGTGCAGGGTACCGTGGATCATTACCTTTGTTTCCAGCGCTTCGCTCAGTTTGTTTTGCGCTTCCCTGATCTCCACCGGCGCAGGCGGCTTTTCCTTTTTCTTTTGGGGCGGCGCAAGCAATTCTTTTACAAGCTGCTCTGCCTGCCGCACAGACATCTGCTTTTCACAAACAAACGCGGCCGCGCCTTCTATCCGCGCGCTATCCTCCAGCGGAAGCAGGCAGCGCGCGTGCCCCGCAGAGAGCTCGCCCGCCCGCACCATATCCTTCACACTCTCGGGCAGCGATTGCAAGCGCATCAGGTTTGCGATGGCACTGCGCGATTTTCCCACGCGCCGCGCCACTTCCTCCTGCTTTAAATGATACGCTTCCACAAGCTGCAAGAGTGCAGCGGCCTGTTCCATCGGGTTTAAATCTTCCCGCTGTATATTTTCTATCAGCGAAAGCTCCAATATTTCCTGCGCACTGTATTCCTTTACGATAACGGGCACTTTTTTGAGCCCGGCGAGCTTTGCCGCGCGGAACCGCCGCTCGCCCGCCACGATCGTAAACCGGCCGTTTTGTTCGTATGCGATAATGGGCTGCATGATGCCGTGTACGGCAATAGACTGCGCAAGCTCGTTGAGTTTTTCTTCGTCAAATTGTTTGCGCGGCTGCCCCGTGTTGTTGTCTACAAGAAAGATATCCACCTCGGAAACAGCGTCCTTCCCAATCGTAGGAGACTGCTCGCCCAAAAGAGCGTCCAATCCTTTTCCCAATCCTCTTTTCATCATGCCTGTCCTTCATTTCTCAAAAATTCGCCCGCAAGCTCCATATACGCTTCCGTGCCGAGGCAGCGCTCGTCGTAGAGCAGTACGGGCAGCCCAAAGCTCGGGGCCTCACCCAACCGTACATTGCGGGGAATCACCGTTTGGTATACCTTGCTCTTGAAAAACTTGCGCACTTCTTCCACCACTTGCAGCGATAGGTTGGTGCGCCCGTCAAACATCGTCATCACCACGCCCTCCACCTCAAGGCCGGGGTTCAGGCTTTTGCGGACAAGCCGTACGGTATTCATCAATTGCGAAAGCCCCTCCAGCGCGTAATATTCACATTGTATCGGCACTAAAATGCGGTCTGCCGCACACAGCGCGTTTAGCGTGATAAGCCCCAGCGAGGGCGGGCAATCCATAAAGATATAATCATAAAGCCCCGCGATATCCTCTATCGCCCGTTTAAGCATCTGCTCGCGCGCCATCATGGGCACAAGCTCCACCTCTGCGCCTACAAGGTCTATGTTTGCGGGCATCAGGTCAAAATACTTCATCATGGTAGGGCGAATGGCCTCTACCGCCTGGGCCTGCCCCACAAGCACGTCGTAGGACGATTTAGACAATATGGCCCGGTCTACACCCAGCCCGCTCGTGGAATTGCCTTGCGGGTCGATGTCGATCAAAAGCACCCGCTTGCCCTTGCTCGCCACACAAGCGGAAAGGTTGATGGCTGTCGTCGTTTTCCCCACACCGCCCTTTTGATTGGCGATCGCTATTATTTTCCCCAACTGTTTTTCTCCTCCACATGGCAGATGTGCCGCGCGGTTCCCCGTACAGTGCACAAAAAACGGCCTCGGCACTGCCCCTGGCCACCGAAGACGCCCGCCATTTCCTCTGTATCATATTATACTGAACTATCGTGGCAATTACAACGGTGTTTTTTTGATCTGCCCATACCGCCGGGGATATTTTCGCGGCGTTTCCTTCGTTTTTTGAAACACAAGCACCGTATGGCTGGTTTCTTCTAGCGGTAATTTTATGCGCTCCTTTAGCCCCGCGCCCAGCAGGGAAAGCGCGTTTTTCGCGGCGGCAAGCTCCTTCGCATAATCCGATTTGTATGCGAGAAACAGGCCGTCTACACACACGAGTGGAACACACAGTTCTGCAAGCGCGGGCAGCGCCGTCACTGCGCGGGAAACACACACGTCAAACGCTTCGCGCCCTTCCCTGTTTGCGTATTCTTCCGCGCGGGCGCACAGCGCCGTTATCCGCACCCCTGCCTTTTGCGCCGCGTCTTCTATAAACCGGCATTTCTTTTGCGCGCTTTCAAGCGCCGTCACACGCAGGTCTTCCCGCACGATAGCAAGCGGCACGGCGGGAAACCCCGCCCCGCTCCCCACATCGATAACCGCCGCGTTATGCGGTAATATGGGCGCGGCAAAAGCGCTGTCAAAGAAATGCAGCAGCGCAGCCTCCTTTTCCCCGGTGATTGCGGTCAAATTGAAACGGGCGTTCGCCGCAACAAGGCTTTCGTAATACGACGCCATTTGCGCCGCTTGCTTTTCCGAAAGGGGCATATCGTGAGTTTTAAATATTTCCGTTATTGTTTTTTTAAATGTTGAGCTCATCTCATGTCCTGTTTTCTGTTTCCCGTGAAACAATTTCTGGTGCCGTCCTCGTTCTGCCCTGTTAACTATAACCGCAGATCCCACGACAGAGATCGCCCTGATCACCAAGCATGTTTCACGTGAAACAATCATTTTCCGATGGACGCCAAATACACCAGCAACACCGAAATGTCCGCCGGATTCACCCCAGACACGCGCGACGCCTGCCCGATGCTTGCAGGGCGTATCTCATTCAGCTTTGCGCGTGCTTCCAGCCGCAGGCCGGTTATTCCACTGTAATCAACGTCCGACGGCAGTTGCTTCCGCTCCAAACCGGCGGCCCGCTCCACCTGTTCCCGCTGCTTTTTAATATACCCCTCATACCGAATATCCGTCTCCAGTTGTGATGCCACCTCTTTTGGCAGCGAGGGGAGCCGCACGTCTATTTTTCTCAGATCCTCATAAGTAAACTCCCGCTTCAAAAGCTCGGCAAGCGCCATTCCTTTGTGCGGCGGCGTTAGCCCCTTTTGTTCATACAGCCTGTCAAGCACTCCCGCTCCGGCGAAGGTATCCCGCAAGTAAGCGGTATATTTCTCCAGCAATTCGCGCTTGCGCATAAAACGATCATATCGCGCGTCGTTTACCAACCCCACATCCCGCCCTGTTTGTGTTAGCCGCATATCCGCGTTGTCCTGCCGCAAGAGCAGCCGGTATTCCGCGCGTGAAGTCATCATACGATACGGCTCACTCGTGCCCTTGGTTACGAGGTCATCTATCAAAACGCCCGCATACGCTTCGTCGCGCCCCAGCACAAGCGGCGGCTCTTCTTCCATCCACCGGCAGGCGTTCACCCCCGCGATAAGCCCTTGCGCGGCGGCTTCCTCGTAGCCCGATGTGCCGTTTATCTGCCCCGCCGTAAAAAGCCCGGGCAAACCTTTTGCCTGTAGCGAGGGGAGCAGGCGGGTCGGGTCGATGCAGTCGTACTCTATCGCGTAAGCGGGGCGCACAAAATGGACGTTCTCCATACCCCTCACCGTGCGGTACAGTGCGAGCTGCACTTCTAGCGGCAGACTGGAGCTCATACCTTGCACATAGATTTCATTCGTGTCCGCGCCTTCCGGTTCAAGGAACATCTGATGCCGTTCCTTATCCGGGAATTTCACCACCTTGTCCTCAATGGATGGGCAGTAGCGCGGCCCGATACCCTCTATCTTTCCGCTGTACAGTGGGCTTCTATGCAGGTTCTCGCGAATCATCCGATGCGTTTCCTCGTTTGTGTACGTCAGAAAGCACGGGCGCCGCCTGATTTCAAGCGCGTCATGCAAAAAAGAAAAAGGCGTGGGCTGCTCGTCGCCATACTGCGGCTCTGTCCGCGAAAAATCGATACTGCGGGCGTCTACGCGGGCGGGGGTGCCCGTCTTGAAGCGCCGCAAGTCGAAGCCCAGGCCGCGCAAGCTTCCGCTTAGCTCGTTTGCAGGGAACAAGCCGCACGGCCCCGACTCTTTTTCATAATCGCCAATGATCACCTTGCCTTCTAAATATACGCCGGTGCAGAGGACGACCGCCCGCGCGCCGTATTGCACGCCCATCACCGTGCGCACACCCGTCACACCCGCGCCATCTGTAGTGATTTCGCACACTTCATCCTGCGTCAGCACAAGGTTATCCGTATTCTCCAGCGTCTGCTTCATATAGGCCTGGTATTGTTTTTTATCCGCTTGCGCGCGCAGTGAATGCACCGCCGGGCCTTTTTTCGTGTTCAGCATTTTGCTTTGCAGATATGCCGCGTCCGCCGCAAGGCCCATCTGCCCGCCCAGCGCGTCGATCTCCCGCACGATATGCCCCTTTGCCGTGCCGCCGATCGCGGGGTTACACGCCATAAGCGCAATGCTGTCCATGCTGATCGTAAGCAGCAGCGTGTTCTTTCCAAGCCGCGCGCAAGCAAGGGCCGCCTCGCACCCCGCGTGCCCCGCGCCCACAACCACCACATCAAATTGTCCGCCGAAATAGCCGCTCATACTTTATATCATTTCCCCAGACAGAACTTTTCAAATATCCTGTTTATAATCTCCTCGCTCACAGTCTTTCCCGTCAACTCCCCCAGCGCGTGCCACGCCGCGTTTAAGTCTATCATCACGCAGTCCATATCCATACCAGAAAGCAGCGCCTCTATCGCGTCGCTGATATGCCCACGCGCATTTTTGATACATTCTAAGTGACGCTCATTGCAAAGCACCACGCTTTCGTCCGTCGCGCGCCCTCTTGTCGCGTATTCCAGCAGCTTCTCCCGAAGGGCGTCCAGCCCCGCCCCCGTTTTCGCGGAGATCCCGATACACGAAACCCGGCCAAACGCATCAAAAATCTCGCGTTCTGACAGCCCCTCAGATACATCTAATTTGTTTTGGACAACCAGAACATCATCTTTATCTTTTTTGATTTGTTTGAACGCAAAATAGTCCTCGGGTGTGATTCCCGTCTCGCAATCCAGTATAAAAAACACGCATTTACCGCCGTTAATAGCTGATTTGCTCCGTTTTACGCCTTCCATTTCGATTGCATTATCAGTATCCCGGATTCCTGCCGTATCCGTCAAATTAAAGCGCATTCCCTTGTAGGCGAAAGAATGCGCCACAGTGTCCCGCGTTGTGCCTGGTATGGCGGAAACGATCACCCTGTCCTCGCTAAGAAGCGCGTTCATCAGTGAAGATTTTCCTACATTCGGTTTTCCCGCGATCGTTACGCAAAGCCCGTCCACGATGAGTCTGCCATACCGGAAAGATTCTTCCATTTTAAGAAGGCTATCCCTAAGGTTCTCCAAAACGAGCAGTGCCGCTTTTGTGACGACCGGCTCAATATCCTCCTCAGGATATTCCACTGCCGCTTCTACCTGCGCCAGTAAATCGGTCAGGTCATCCTGCAAGCGCAGCACAGCTTGCTTTAGTTCCCCATCCATCTGGCGCAAGGATACTTTCGCGCTCTCTTCGCTTGCCGCCGCGATAAAGCCGCATACCGCTTCGGCCTGTGAAAGGTCCATCTTACCGGCTAGGAACGCGCGCCTTGTAAACTCCCCCGGCTGCGCCAACCTTGCGCCGGAATCCAGCACAGTGCGCAGCACGCGCGCCACCCCCGTTTGCCCGCCGTGGCAATGCAGCTCGGCCACATCCTCGCCAGTATAAGAATGCGGGGCGCAGAAAAAAACCGCATACCCCCGGTCAAGCTCCTCGCCGCCGCAGTGCACACTGCCAAACACCATTTTTGCGTGCGTGAATCCGCCGGTATGCGCAAAGACTTGGCGCAGCACATCCGCCGCGCGCGTACCGCTTATGCGAATTACCGCTATACCGCCGTTCCCCGGCGGTGTGGCGATTGCGGCTATAGTGTCATGTTCTGTCATCTTTCTTTCGATATCCTTACTTAGGTAACCTCTGATTAAATAGCGCGACCATCTTTGCGGCCTGTTTTCTCAATCTTGCCATTTTCAGAACCCACTGATAGCGCTGCTAGCAGCGGAACC
>DOMW01000146.1:9442-24523 GCA_003510345.1 Clostridiales bacterium
GCCGCGCGTATTTGTGACCCTATAGCGTTGCTAAACTGTCACTCACAAAAAACTCACGGCCCACTTTAACCATCGGTTCCCCAACACGCTTAACATCGATCAATTACTTCCTTATCATGCCACTTTTGCCAATGCGGTCTACCGCCCGGTTGATCTCATCCACACCGTGTACTAACGCCATGCGCACAAAACCCTCGCCGGAAGGGCCGAAGCTTTCGCCCGGCACACAGATAACGCCCGTTTTCTCCATCAATTCCAGCACGAAGTCAAACGACTTTTTGTATCCATTGGGCAGCGGTGCCCACACAAACATCGTGGCGGGACTGTCGGGCACGTTCCACCCTACGCACCGAAGACCGCCGCAAAGCGCATCCCTTCGTTCTTTGTAGAGCAAACGGTTTCTCTCAAGAATGTCCTGCGGGCCGCTAAGCGCCGCGATCGCCGCAATCTGTACGGGGAAAGAGATGCCGTAGTCTATCTGCGAGCGCACGCATCGGAAGTTGTGTATGATATCCCGGTTGCCCATCGCAAAGGAAATCCGCAGCCCTGTCAGGTTGTACGACTTGCTGAGCGAGTTGAACTCGATGCCGATTTCTTTCGCGCCCGGCACAGAAAGGAATGATATGCCCGGGGCGGCGTCAATCACCAGTTCGGAATACGCGTTATCGTGCACGACGGCGATCTCATGTTTTTTGGCCCACGCAACCAATTCCACATAAAAAGAATACGGCGCAACGGCAGTGACCGGGTTGTTCGGATAGGATACCACGATCATTTTGGCGCGCCGCGCGATATCTTCCGGTATCGATGAAAAATCAATCAGGAAATTATTTTCGGGCAACAGCGGCGTTTCATAAATCTCCGCCCCCGCCATAAGCGGCCCAAATTTAAACACGGGGTAGCAGGGTACGGGCACGATCACCACATCGCCCGGATTACACAACGGGAACGCGATGTGCGCAATGCCTTCCTGCGAACCGTAAACCGACGTGATCTCCTCCGGCGCAAGCGTAACGCCATACCGCCTGTCGTACCAGCTTATCACCGCCTGGGTCAGCGCGGGCATATCGGCCAGCGAATATTTATAATTATCGGTGTTTGCCGCCGCATTCTTCAGGGCGGCGACCACATGTTCCTCCGGCTCCAGATCGGGCGTACCCACCGAGAGGTCGGTCACTTCCCGGCCTTTTTTTAAAAGTTCTGCTTTTTTGTCCTTGAGTTTGGCAAAGATGTTGATGTCGAAGAATTTCATTTTGTCCGCAAATTGCATAGCTGTCACTCCTGTTTTTTTGTACCTGTCTATCTTACTCCTGTTTACTGTGGATTGCAAGACACCCAAGTCGCATCCGATTCCGTGTGGCCCTATAGCGGGCAGCCGTTCAACACGGTTTGCTCTGCCCCGGTTAGAGAAGCGGGATTTGAATCCGCCCCTGCGCGGTTGTTAAACGACAACATTTTCCACCGAAGATAGGTATGACGCTGCCGCTGGGCGTCAAGGGGGGCAGGGGGATTCGGAATTTCCACCCTTCGCCCCCCTTGACAATCCCCCTCTACCCCTTNNCCTTAGTAATCCGGGAAGGCTTGCGGTTCAGCAATATAGACCGGAATACGGAATGGCAGAGATAAGTTTGTATGGTTGTAGAGCATGATTTCCGAGGTGTTTGGCATCTTTGTCTTTGAGGGAGTTTTTAGAANNGGTTCTGAACCGCCGGAGGCATACAATGCGCCGCAGGCTCCTTGACCCGGGAGGAATACCCAAAAGCAAACGCAAGATATTTACATAGCAAAATACGGGTTCGTATTTGGGCAGATATGTTTAACCGAAGCACAGACGAACCATGTTAAACTTGCCTCCCCCAATGAAACCGGAAAGACGCGTGACCTGAATTGATCAGTGGTTCTCTCTGTACTAAAAAGCAGCTTGTAAATGGAGGATTCTTTGACCATACCCCTTCCGGCAGATAACGGTAGCGGCGTTCACATGCCCATACAACAACAATACAAAACCCGCACCCTACAGGTGACCGGTAATCCAATTTAAGAGGTCGCCGTACACTTCCTGCCGGTTGGTCTCGTTCAGCACTTCGTGCCGCGCGCCTGGGTAAAGCTTCATCTCCACCTGCTTTACGCCCGCGTTTTGCATCAGTCCGTATACCTCGCGCACCCCCGCGCCGTATCCGCCCACCGGATCCATCTCCCCCGATACTAGCAGATATGGCGCCTCCTTATCGAGCTTTTCCGCCCACGCCGGGCCTTCTATCGCGGAAAGCAGCTTTGAAAGATCATAAAACGCGCGGTTGGTAAAGCGGTATGTACACCAGGGGTCTGCGTCGTATGCCGCCACAATGTCTTTGTCGCGGCTGAGCCAGTCGTTTTTGCTTGCGGCGTCCGGAATCTTCGCGGTGTGGGCACCAAACGCAAGTTTTGAGATAAAATTCGCGGGTTTTTTTGCGCCGCCAAACAGGCAGCCCAGCCTTGCAAGCGCCCGCAACAGGCCGGTAAACGGGTTTTTGCCCGCCGTACCCATAAAAATAACGCCCGAAAGGCCCGCCGCGTATTTCGTGGCGTACACGCGCGCAATAAAACTGCCCATACTATGCCCCAGCAGGAATACGGGCACGCCCGGGTGTTTTTCTTTTATGAGCGTAGTCAGTTTGCATAAATCATCCACCACATGCGCGGCCCCATCGTTTTCGGCAAAACAACCCAACAAGCCTGCATTTTCTCCCGTGCGCCCGTGCCCCAGGTGGTCGTTTCCGTACACCGCGCCGCCCTGCCCGCATATAAACCGGGCAAAATCATCATAGCGATCCATGTACTCCACCATGCCGTGCGAGATTTGCAGCACAACGCGCGGGTTTTCCCCCGCCGTCTGCCATGAAGAAGCAAAAACCTCTGTTTTTCCATCCGAAGACGTAAAAGTAAACGCACTTTTTTCTACTGGCATAAGATATCCCTCTCCCTTCACAAAACACCCTATAATTTTCCACGCATGATATGACAGGGCAGCTTTTGTTCCCCCAACACCGCTTCTATTTGTTCCCCTGTCTTATAAAGCCCCTTCCTTTCATAAAAAGAGATTGCCCGCGCGTTTTCGCACAGCACATCCAGTACACAATGGACGTATCCCTGCCGCCGCATTTCATTCATCGCGCTCAAAAGCAGCTTGCCGCCCAGCCCTTTTCCCATGTAGGAAGGCAGCAGATAGAGGCTGACAAGTTCCGCGTCCCCCAGATAGGCCGTAAAGCGGCTTGCGCGAGCGACGCTCACCCCTACCGCTTGTTCTTCACACAAAAGCAGCAGGCAGGTAAGCGCGCCGTTTTCCATGCCCTCGCGCAAAAAATCACCCCACCTCTCGCCGCGCAATTCATCCAGGTACGCGTCTTCCACAATGCCGCGGTAGGCGGTTTTCCAGCTTTCAGCAATAATATCCCCCATAATCGGAATGTCTTTCTCTTTCGCCAGGCGAATGCGTTCCCTTTGCGGCATCAGCTTTTCCCCTTTATTTTTTTATTCGTCACTTTCGCCTGTCCTGCCGTCACCCGTATACCTGTCCCTTGCGTCAATTCCGTTCCCCCTGTCGTCGTGATAAACGTTTGCAGTCCCGCTATGCTTTTCAAAAGGCTTGCTTTGCGGTCGGCGTCAAGCTCGGAAAAAACATCATCCAGCAGCAGCACCGGCTTGTGCCCCGCGCTGTCCCCGAGGATATGCAGGCAAGCGATCTTCAACGAGAGCATCATCGTCCGAAGCTGCCCCTGCGACGCATATTCCTGTGCGGCCCTGCCGTTGATCATAAATTCCACATCATCCCTGTGCGGCCCTGCTACACAGGAAAATTCGCGCTGTTCCCGCTCGATAAGCGCTTCAAGCTGTCCTTCGATATCATCTTCGCGTATCGTTTGCCGGTACGCGGCCTCTATCTTCTCTTTGCCGCCGGAAATCACGCTGTGTGTCTTTTGTACATACTCGTTCAGCTTTTCCATATAAACACGCCTGTTTTTCAGAATAACGCGTATATATTCTTTAAGCTGTACGTTGAACGCGCGCAATATTTCCGATACGTCCTTGCCCCTGCTTTTCCGTATCGCCGCGTTTTTCTGCGCGATAATCGCGCCGTATTTCTTTAAAGCGTCCACATAAGACGGCCGTATCTTCGATATTTCTCCATCTAAAAAAGCGCGCCTAAGCCCGGGCGATTCCTTTGCCGTTTTGATATCTTCGGGTGAAAAGACCACCACAAGCAAATGCCCGAGCATTTCTTTCATCGTTTGCACGGGAATACCGTTCTGCTTAAAACTCTTGCGTCTGTCCCTGCCGATCAAGACTTCCGCGGTGTTTTTCCTGCCGCTTTTGCTGTATTCTACTGAAATATAGGCTTTGTCGCTGCCTTCTTTTATTGTTTTACTGTCGCTACGCACACGAAAAGACTTGCCGTTGGCACAGATATGAACCGCTTCCAGCAGGTTTGTTTTGCCCTGCGCGTTTTTTCCATAAATTATGTTGAGGCCAGGATCCTTTATTTGTAAATCCAATGTCTCATAATTTCTGAAGCGGATCAGTTTTATTTTCGTTATGTGCATAACATTTTTTTCAATCTCTCATCTGCACGGGCAATATAAGGTACTCAAATTTATCCGACCCTTCATTTCTTACCACGCACGGGCTGACAGCCGTATTGAACCGCATATCGACCTCATTTTCATCCACAGCCTTAAGGACATCCAGCACATATTTTGAATTAAAAGCAATCTTTAAATTATTACCCTCGGAAATCACAGGTATTTTTTCATCTAGTTTTCCCATTTCCGAGTTGGACGTCACCTCAAGCACCTTATCTTCTATAATAAACTTGATCACGTTATTCGTTTCCCGCGCTAATATGGAAGCCCGCTCTATACTGTCCCTTAGCATTTCCGTTTCCACCCTGATATTCGTCGCGCATTCTTTGGGCAACAGGTTCCTGTAATTTACAAAATCCCCCTCCAAAAGACGTGTATAGATTTGTGTATTGTTTGCTTCAAAGAGTGCCATATTTCCACTCACGCAAAATTTAATGTTCTCCTCCGTATCGCTGATGATGCGGGAAACCTCGCGCATTGTGCGCGACGGAATGACGCAAGACTCGGAAACATCCGATATCACTGTTTCCTTTCTCACAGCCATCCGGTATCCGTCAAGAGCGACTACAGTTAGCGAATCTTTGCCTATATCAAAGAGCAGCCCCGTCAAAATAGGCTTTTCTTCCATGACAGCCACGGCAAATATCGTCTGGTTGATCATGCTCTTCAATAGTTTCTGCTGTATTTTTATTTGCGTTTTCCGGTCTATCTCAGGAAAAGAAGGAAACTCGTCCGCGTTCATCTGCTGTAAATCGACCTGTGCATTCATGCAGCTTATCTTTACCGCATTTTCTCCTATGCTTTCAAATGTCACATCACTTTCAGGAAACCTACTTATCATTTCATGAAGCACTTTAGAAGGGATAGCGGCCTTTCCTTTTTCCTCTACCTGCGCGGTCATTTCCGTTTTTATCGATATCGCGATATCCGTGGCCCTTAAAGTAACCACACCGTCGTCGCACGTAAAAAGAATACATTCCAATATAGTTTTTTGCATTTTAGAAGCGGCCCTTGCAACCGTTCCGACAGCTTGTATTAAATCCGCCTTTGCACATGTGAATCGCATGTCTTCCTCCTCCAATTATCTATCATCTATTGAGTAAAAGCCGTAATAATAGGCTCTGCGAATACTGTGGATATCTGTTTTTTTTCGCGTAACGAAAGCTTTTTTTAAAGATCGCCCTTTTGGATAACTTTCGTATAACAGACCTTTTTTCTGGGATTACCCCGGAATAAAGTGTGAACAACCCTAAAAGGTTTTAAAAAAAGGAGAAACCCTTTATCCGGTTATACACAGTTTATCTTTTTATTTTCGCAATGATATCCTCCACTTCCTTTTTGAGCGAAGGGTCCGCTTTTACATCCCCTTTTATTTTCTTTTCCGCGTGCATAATGGTCGTGTGGTCTTTCTTGCCAAAATATTCCGCGATTTTTGTATAAGAAATATCTGTGACGTCACGCAAAATATACATGGCTATCTGCCGGGGAAGGGCAATATCCCGGTTTTTTTTCTGCCCGCGTATATCTTCCTCTGTAATATTATAATAACTGCAAACGGCGTCCGCCACAACCTTAGGATTAATTTTTTTGTTGGGGGGCGGAAAATATCCTTCCAATGCTTCTATGGCAAGGGAAAGGCCGATCTCAGAAAGCTGCATTGGTTCTTTGTGAAGTTCCGCGTACATCATTACACGCTGGAGCGCGCCCTCAAGTGTACGGATGTTTGTATTTTTCTGTTCCGCTATATAATGGTATACTTCATCTTTTATTGGAAGCATATCATTTTGCCGCATCATTTGTGCTTTCTTCTTTAATATGGCGACGCGCGTTTCATAGTCCGGCGTTTTGATGTCCGCTATGAGACCCCATTCAAAACGGGAACGCATGCGCTCTTCCAGTTTTTCTATTTCGTTCGGCGGGCGGTCAGATGTAATGACAATTTGTTTGTTGAGCTCGTGCAGCGCGTTGAATGTGTGAAAAAACTCTTCCTGTGAAGAGGTTTTACCCGCGATAAACTGAATATCATCTATCATCAAAACATCCACCTTGCGGTATTTATTGCGGAATTGCTCCCTCATGTCGATGTTCGCGTTATTATTTGTACGCTGAATCATGTCGATCAATTCGTTTGTAAACGTTTCACTTGTTACGTATACGATGTCACAGTTTGGGTTATCCTGTAAAATACGGTTGCCGATCGCGTGCATTAAGTGCGTTTTGCCGAGGCCCACGCCGCCATACAGGAAAAGTGGGTTGTAGGCGTGCCCGGGGGAAGCCGCGACAGCGTGCGCGGCCGCGTTGGCGAATTTATTGGATTCGCCAACCACAAATGTATCGAACGTATGATTCGGGTTTAATATAGGCTTTCTTGCGGGAACATCCGCAGGAATGGCGTCTTCTTCCTCATGCCGGATATCATGCAGCTCCTGTGGGGTGACGAACGCGAGGGCAAAGCCCGTATTTTCCGTTCCGTACAGTTCTTCGTAGGAAGAGTGCAGCGTATCTTTTATTTTGTCCTTGTATTTTTCTATTATAATGTTTTTGTGCATGGGGCTGGGCACTTCAAAATAATAGGTATCCTCTTCCGCGTAAGCGGGCTTTAAGTCTTTCACCCATACGAATTGGGCCAGGGAAAGGTCTTCCTCCAAATAATTCAAAGATTTTTCCCATAAAATTGTAAATGCGCTCATACTTCCTCAACCTCTGTTTCTATACACACCCATGTGGATAACTTGATACACAATTTCGGTTCCGATACCGTTGGGCTTTTGCAAAAACCCACTGTAATTTATACACATATCTATCCACATAACACCGGAAAAACCGCATCATACTGCGGGTTTGCGTACTGTTATCATAGCATATCCATGTACGCTCGGCAACAATAAAATAGATATTTTTATCCCATTCCCAAATAAAAACGTCTGCTTTTTTACTTGGAAATGGAATAAGTTATGCACATGATCTTACGCTCGCCTTTCCCGGCTTAACTGTTGCGCGCGCAACTTTTTGTACGAAAATATGACGGGGCGCGCCCTCCTGTGGTATAATAACTTCGCTATTATCAGTCTGTCAATAAAGGCACGACATCTGCGGCGGAACCGCATAGCCACGCGGCCTTGATGAGTTGCTTATTCTATCTCGCCCGCATGGTTATATGATTCCTTGCACTTGGGCCTTTCTTAACAGCCTGCGCAGAGCGCCAAACTATCATTGTCTGATAATAGCTTTGTTATTATGAGTGGTATACTATAGACCGAAAGGGAAATGAATATGGCAAGTGAAAAGAATTTTATTGAAGAAATCATAGACGCCGACCTTGCGGATGGAAAAATGCAAAAGATCGTGACACGCTTTCCGCCCGAGCCGAACGGCTACCTGCATTTGGGGCACGCCAAGGCGATCGCGCTGAACTTTGGGCTGGCGCGGGCATATGGCGGCAAATGCAACCTGCGGTTTGACGACACGAACCCTTTAAAGGAAGACGACGAATATGTGCGCGCTATCAAGGATGATATCAAGTGGCTCGGGTTTGACTGGGCGGAAGAACGCTACGGGTCGGACTATTTCCAGTATATGTACGATAAGGCATTGCTGCTGATCAAAAAAGGGCTGGCGTATGTGGATGACCTTTCGGCCGAACAGATGCGCGAATACCGCGGCACGCTCACCTCGCCTGGCAAAGAAAGCCCATACCGAAACCGGAGCGCGGAGGAAAACCTCGAGCTGTTTGAACGCATGAAGAACGGTGAATTTGAGGACGGCAGCAAGGTGCTGCGCGCTAAAATAGATATGGCGTCGCCCAACCTGAATATGCGCGACCCGGCGGTTTTCCGTATCGTGTGCGCCAGCCATCACCGGACGGGCAACGCGTGGAACATCTACCCGATGTACGACTTCGCGCACCCGCTTGAGGACGCGGTGGAATGCATCACGCATTCGCTGTGTACGCTGGAATTTGAAGACCACCGCCCGCTGTACGACTGGTTTATTGAACACGCGGAGACAGAGCATGTGCCGCACCAGTATGAATTCGCGCGCTTAAACCTCACAAATACGGTGATGAGCAAGCGGTATTTGAAAAAGCTGGTGGAGGACGGCATCGTTTCCGGATGGGACGACCCGCGCATGCCCACGCTTTCGGGCATCCGGCGCAGGGGCTACACGCCTGCCGCCATACTCGATTTTTGTGACCGTATCGGCGTGGCAAAGACGAACTCCGTGATCGATATCCGCCTGCTCGAGCACTGCGTGCGGGAAGACCTGAACAAAAACGCGAAGCGGATCATGGCGGTTTTGGACCCGGTGGCGCTGACGATTGAAAACTACCCGGACGGCAAAACGGAGATGTTGGCTGCGCAAGACCTGCCGGACAGCGAACAAACGCACGAGGCGCCGTTCTCCAGGCACCTGTTTATCGAGCGGAGCGACATTATGGAAGAAAAGCCCAATAACAAGTATTTCCGGCTGTATGTGGGCGGCGAGGTGCGCCTTAAAAACGCTTACATCATCAAATGCGAGCGTGTGGAAAAAGACGAAACGGGCAAAATCACGCACATCTTCTGTACTTACGACGAAACAAGCAAGTCTGGCGGAAGCGGCGCATCGCGCAAGGTGAAAGGTACGCTGCACTGGGTGGAGAAAAACACCGCCGTATCGGCGGAGGCAAGGCTGTATGACTACCTGTTTACCGAAGACGGCGACGGAAATTATGTGCTGAACGAAAACTGTCTTACCGTGCTGGCCGATATTAAGGTGGAGCCTGAGATTTTAAAGGCGCAGCCAGGCGAACGTTTCCAGTTTATGCGGCAGGGGTATTTTAACCTGGATCCGGCCGCCGAAAAAGAAGGCAGGCTGGTGTTCGGCAAGATCGTGGGTTTAAAGGACAGCTACCGCCCACCGGCGCAATAGATAAAGGAGAAGATATGAAGGTAAGGACAAGGTTTGCGCCCAGCCCCACGGGCTATCTGCACATAGGCGGCCTGCGGACGGCGCTTTACGCGTATCTCTTCGCCAAAAAAAACGGCGGCGATTTTATACTGCGCATTGAGGATACAGACAGGGAACGGCTAGTGGAAAACGCGTGCGAGATCATCTACCGCACGATGAAGGATACCGGGCTTGCTTATAACGAGGGGCCGGATATCGGCGGGGCGTTCGGGCCGTATATCCAGTCGGAACGCAAGGAGCTATACCAAAAGTACGCGGAGGAGCTGGTGGAACGCGGCGCGGCGTATTACTGTTTTTGTACAAAAGAGCGCCTTGCCGCTTTGCGCGAGCAGTGTGAAAAAAGCGGCGCCACGCCTAAATACGACAAGCACTGCCTGGGGCTTTCCAAAGAAGAAACGCGGCAAAAGCTGGAAGCGGGCGAGCCGTATGTCATCCGCCAGAATATACCGGAGGAAGGCGAGACGGCGTACCGCGATATGGTGTATGGCGATATTACCGTGCCGAACAGCGACATGGAAGATAATATTCTGTTGAAGTCGGACGGCTACCCCACCTACAACCTCGCCAATGTGGTGGACGACCACCTGATGGAGATATCGCATGTGATACGCGGCACGGAATATCTTTCCAGCACGCCAAAATACAACTTGCTGTATCAAGCGCTCGGGTGGAGTATCCCGGAATACATCCACCTGCCGCCCGTGATGCGCGACAAGCAAAACAAGCTTTCCAAGCGGCATGGCGACGCGTCTTATGAGGATTTTGCAGAGAAAGGGTATCTGCCCGAAGCGATTTTGAATTATATCGCTCTTTTAGGTTGGTCGCCTGCGGGCGAACGGGAGATTTTTTCTTTAGGCGAACTGGCGCAGGCGTTTGATATAAAGGGTATCAGTAAATCGCCCGCGATATTCGATGTGGAAAAACTGAAGTGGATGAACGCCGAATACATCCGCGCGCTGCCCGAAGAGGACTATATCAAAAGGGCGCTGCCCTATCTTGCGCAAGCCATCGATGTGGATCAATTCGATTTGCCGCTCATTGCCCGCATCACACAACAGCGGCTGGAGCTTTTTGCCGACCTGCCGGGCAAGCTTGCTTTTTTGGCGGAGATGCCGACGTATGACATCGATCTGTACAATCATAAGAAGATGAAGGTAACGCCCGAGTCCGCGCTTGTTTATTTAAAGGAAGCGTACCCTGTTTTGGAAAGCCTTGCCGAATATACCGAGAGCGCTATCCACGACGCGATGATGGCGCTTGTGGAAAAGCTGGGCATCAAAAACGGGCAGCTTTTATACCCGCTTCGGATCGCAATCTCGGGCACGGCGGTCACGCCGGGCGGCGCGATAGAGATTGCCGCGCTTCTGGGGCGGCACGAAACGCTGGCGCGCATGCGGCAGGGTATGGAAAAACTCCAAAAGGAACTGGGGTGAACGTGAAAAAAGGCGCGGTGTTCAGTAATCGTTTTGCGTGTAGTGAGAGTTTTAGTATCTTTGACGGCACAGAGTATGTTGCGTCGGGCGGTACAGACTTCTTATGTTGATTGTTAGAACCTTTTCCGCGCTGCGCGCGGAAAAGGTGTTGGTGTGCCGCCACACAAAACAATGCGAATGGCCGCGCCCACGCGCAACCGCACACAGCAGAAAGGATTTATAGTATGAGAAGAACGGATCGGGAAATAACGAACAAGGCGGAGATAATCAAAATCATTGAAAAATGCGATGTGTGCCGGCTTGGCTTGTCCGATCACAATATGCCGTATGTCGTTCCTATGAATTTCGGGTTTGAATATACCAAGGGGAAGCTTGTCCTGTTTTTTCATGGCGCATCCGAAGGGAAAAAGCTTCAAATAATTCAAAACAATCCCCTCGCCTGTTTTGAGATGGATTGTTCGCTTAAGCTGATAGAGGGGCGGCAGGCGCACCAGTATTCCATGGAGTATGAAAGCGTGGTGGGTAACGGAACAATAACGATATGTTCCGAAAAAGCGGAGAAAATCAAAGGCCTTACGCAGCTAATGAAAAAATACGCAAAAAACCGGGAATTTGATTTTCCGGATTCTGTTTTGGAATCCGTTGCGGTTTTCAAGCTGGAAGTTGCGGATTTCACCGGCAAGCGGCATTAAGGTTGCCTGTGAAACTACTGATTAAATGGCGCGCGCGGCCAATCTTAAAAAAAGAGTCTCGCACAACTGAAACGACCGCCTTTTGAGCGGTCGTCTCTTTTCTATATGAAATTAAATTTTACTTATTTCGTTTTGCTGCAACTTACCCTTTTCTTCCATCTCCTGCATCTTCGGGTCATGCGTCCCCCTGTCGGTTCTCGCCGACCACCGAAAAACACCCAGCCGTTCTTATATTTGGATCCTCTTCAGCACTTCCGATGTGTCGTATGAAATGGGCAAGCTTGTTTCCTTCCGATAGCCACCCGGCATAAACGCCTTTCCCGCGGAATTAAGCCCCGCTAACGCCTGCTTGCAAAAGATGCCATTCATCGGATTTGACCTTCTTTACGATCAACAACGATCCTGATGCAACCTTTTCACTTTCATGGCTGCCATTACGGTATCTTCAAATCGCATCAACCATTTCTGCTTGAGCACAAAACCCGTAATTCCTTATGACCACCCGCAAGTCCCTAATAAAGCGCCATGCCGCGTGCGCCAAAGAATATTGACTCTGCTCCATCCATTGGTATCACGCCCTTTCGTAGAAATTCAGGCCGCCCCGGACCACTTGCACCCGCCAGGCATTTCCTTGTATAGTTTCTCTTATCTGTACTAATAAACGTTCTGAAATAAATTAAACACTATTTTATAAATTGAGATAGCTGCCGGGAACCGGCGATCATTCTTGTTATTATATAATATTCTACACTGGAGGATAAATTCCTTCCCAAAAAGAAAAAAATCTTGAAAAAAATTTAAGGGTGTCATATAATGACTATCGTTACATCCATTTATTGTGCTTCTATAGCTCAGGAGGTAGAGCGCGTCCTTGGTAAGGACGAGGTCAGCAGTTCGAGTCTGCTTAGAAGCTCCACAAACTCTTGCGGGGAGCGGTTTTCAGAGGTTTTGGTCTTTGGAAAACGACTCTTTTTTTGCCCAATATTATATATTTTTATGATGAAATGTTCAGATAATATTGTATAATATGTATAATAATTGCTATAATGTATTTAATGGGAATTTATAGTGGTAAGGAAAGGCTTGCGTACTGCTCGGCCGGAGATTTCCCGGTGTGCGCCGGAGGTAGCGGGTATGAAAAAAGGACAAACAAACCGATGGATGAAGAGAACGGCGGCGGTTGCTGCCGCGTCGCTTTTGTTGCTGTGCGCAGCGACCGGGCGGGCGCAAGCGGAAGCCTTGCCGGTGGAAGTGCCGGACGCTTACGAACCGAACGATATCTTTGGCGACGCAACGGAGTTGGGCGTTCCCACAGATATCCGCGCTACGATATCCAATAATTACGATCAGGATTACTATGCTTTCACTATGCCGTCGGGCAGCCGCGCGCGGATCACGCTGACCCAGCCGGATGACGGGGACGTTTATTACAGCTTACGGCTGTTTGACGCGGATTATAACAAGATGGACATAGCGCTCGGCGCGGGCACGCACGAAATCCTGCGCTATCTGGCGCCGGGGCGGTATTATGCGATGGTAGACAATGTGGAAGACGTTTTCTCACTGCCTGCCGGGTTCTGTTCCCAGGCGGAATACGGGCTTAAAATAGAGACGCTGCCATTGGAAACGTATGACTTTTCAGAATACAATCTGGTAAACGCGGCGTTTCATCCGGAATCACGCTTTCAGTTTACCGGGCGGAACCAACTTACCGCAGGCTCCGTTTACATAGCGGCGGCCTGCCTGTCGCGCTGGGACGGCTATCTGGAAGAGCGGCAGGACCCTTATATTTTGTATTATGACGAATACGATTTAGCGGACAGAAATCTATCCTATTACCACACAGGCAATGCGGCATGGCGGCTGAAGGATATTATCATGCTGCCGCCGCGCGCGGACACGCTGGATAACGAGTATTACAAAAACGCCCTCTATACCTACGGCGCGCTTTATTGCGGCATACAGGAGCAGCCGGAATTTTACGGCGGCAACAAGGCCTATTATTACCACCCGGCTGGTGTTGTGGGCGGCAGCGGGCACGCGATAACGATTGTTGGGTGGGACGATTCCGTGCCAAAAGAATCCTTTCAAATCACAACGGAGGACGGGCAGACGCACATGCCCGCGCATAACGGCGCGTTTATCGCGAAAAACAGCTATGGGGCGCAAACGGGCGACCGGGGATTTTTTTACATCTCGTATTGCAGCGCGGATTTTTCCAACAATGCCGCTTCCGCGATGGTCGCGCGCCCGGCGCAGGGCGGGGCGAACGTGCTCTATATGCACGACCCATACGGCTACACCGGCGTGCACGAGGGATGGACCGGCCCGCGTGGAAAAGAGATATGGGCAAAAAATGTTTTCACCGCGCCTGCGGACCAGACGCTTAAGTCGGTCTCGTTTTATGCGCTGGGGATGGACCAGTCGTATGACATTTATGTGGATACGGGCGGTGGGGCGGTATTGGCGGCAAGCGGCGTCAACCGGCACGCCGGATACTACACCGTTGACATCGCCAATGAAATCGCTCTGGAAAGCGGCGTGGAATTTTCCGTAACGGTATGGCAAGCCAATATAGATGGAAACGACATCGAGGCGGCGCTGGAACGGAAAGTGGCCGGGTTTTCCGACGCGGCGGCCTCTTCGCCGGGGCAGGGTTTTTTAAGTTGCGACGGGCAGGAATGGCAGGATGTTTCCGTTGCTTTTGCCGCGAACAATTGCATCAAGGTATACGCGCATGACGGGGCCGCGCAGGCGGATGTAGTTATAACGGAAGAAACGGGGAACGCCGGAACGCGGGCGCAGGCGATGGAGGAAGAAATTACGGAGCCGCCGGCGCAGGCGTTTGCCGTCGGCGCAGATGAACGGAAAGCGATGATCGATGTGCCTGCATCGTTTGACCTGCGTGAAACCGGCGCGGTGACATCCGTGAAAAACCAGGGGAACCCGCCCACCTGCTGGACATTCGCTACAATGGGAAGCACGGAAAGCATTTTGCTAAAGGCTGCGTCCGGGTTTGATACGGGCGTATCCGTATCGCTGGACGCCGCGCGGCGCGAAGTTGACCTGAATGGAAGTGGTGAAGGGTACGCAACGGCTGTCGTGCGGCAAAACGGCGGCAGCGGCGAGGTGTACTGGCAATTTTCCGGCGATACCCAAAGCATAGAGGTGCAAAAGAGAGTCAGCGTAAGCGGGGAGCGCGCCGTGTTGTTTACCGCCAGGCAAGAGGGGGAAGTCACCGCGACGGCGGTAAGCGCCGACGACGGCACAAAGGCTGCGGAGATTGTTTTTACTACTAGAAAGAATGAGCCGCAACCGACGGCGGAACCAACGCCCGCTCCTTCGGCGGAACAGCCAACGCCCGCTCCTTCGACGGCACAGCCGACG
>DOMW01000007.1 GCA_003510345.1 Clostridiales bacterium
TAGCCGCCGATCGCGCCGATGTGCCGCGCGGCAAGGAACACCGCCCGGTCAACCGTGCCCGCGCCGTCTATGAATTCCAGTTGCGCCCCGTTTCGCGTAAGCGCGCGCACAAACCCATTTTCAAATACGTCGCCGATCACGCAGAATGTGACGTCCTGCCCGTCCGCAAGTGCCGCCGCCCGCCGCGCACCTTCCTCATACAGCGCGTCGAAGTCCTCCGCCCGCTCAAACAGGTCGTCCAGCGTATGAACCTCTTTCGCAATGCCGCGTATACCCTGCGCGCATCCGGCGCGTTCGCTTTGCAACAGGACGACGCCGCTCTCTCGAACCGCTTTTACCGCGCGCCCGGAGAGAAGGTCGAACGCGTCCGGGAGGGAGAGTATTTTTATCATTTCCAGATCCTCAGCTTCCTCATCACTTTTGTTATCCTGCCGCCGCCCGGCAGCATGGTAAGCTCTTCTTCCGTAAGCCCGCGCAGCGCCGCAAGCATAAGAATATACACGGCCGCGCCCACCAGTACGGCGGCAAGCACGCCCACCGTATTGGAATGCGGGCCTGCCGCGCGGTATATGAGCCACGCGCACGCGCCCATCACCGCGGTCGCCAGTACAGGTTTTACAATATGACCGGCCAGCGATACGCGCAAACCGGCGTGGCGTATCACAAATACGACATCCATAACGGCGGCAATTGCGTAACAGCATAGGGTACCCGCCGCTGCGCCGTAAATATTAATGGAAGGCGCGCGGATCAGCAGCACGCTCGCCACAACCTTGACCGACGCGCCTGCGATCAGGCTGAAAACGGGCAGCAAAGGCTTTCCCAAGCCCTGCAATATGCCCGTCATCGTCTGCACCAGCGTTAAAAACAGCACGCCAAACGACAGCATGGCAAACAATGCCGCCGCCATGGCAAGCTCGCTTCCCTGTATGTTTTTATACAGCAGCATAAGGATGGGCCGCGCGAGCACAATAAAGCCCGTTGCGCACGGCAAGCCCACCAGCAGCGCCAGCTTAAAGCCAAACGAGGCTTTACCCTTTACGCCCTCTATGTCACCCTGCGCGCCCGACTGCGAGATGGCGGGCACGAGGCTCATCGCGAGGGCAAGCGACAGCGCCGCAGGCATATTGATCAGCGGGTTTACCACGCCCGTCAGCACGCCGTACATAGACGTCGCCTCTTTTTGGGCATAGCCGATTTCCTGCAACACGCGGGGTACGATGACCGAATCGATCGCGGCTACGACGGGCATCACGCACGCGCCCAGCGTCACCGGCACGGCAATCGCCAGTATCCGTTTTACGGCAGGCCGAAAATCCCCTTGCGCCATGCGCTGTTCGCGCGGCGGGATATTTACCAGTATACCTCGCTTCCGCCTTCCGTATACCCCCATTATATAAAGCAGCGCGGCCGCTTCCGAAAGCGTGACGCCTAGAAGCGCGCCCATTGCCCCAAACGCGGGGTTTTGCGTCTTTTGCAGTAAGAAGTAAGCGATGGACAGCCCGGCGGCAAGCTTGCCCGCCTGTTCGGCAAGCTGGGAAAGCGCGGTGGGCGCCATGTTTTGCAGTCCCTGGAAATACCCGCGATAGGCTGATAGGACGGAAACAAAGAACAGCGCCGGTGAGATGGCCATAAGCGCATACATGGCCGGGGCCGTCGCCTGCAACCGCGAAACAGGCCCGGCGAGTGCACACATTAAAATAGAAGCGGCCGCGCCGATTACAAGCAGCGCGCGCCGCGCCGCCAAAAACGTGTGGTGCGCGCCAGCGAAGTCGCCCTGCGCAACCCGTTCGGAAACAAGCTTGGAAACGGCGGTGGGCAGTCCTGCCGTGGACACCGTTAAAAGCAGCGTATACACCGGATAGGCCATCTGGTAATAGCCCATACCTTCCGTACCCACCACATTGGCAAGCGGGATGCGGAAAAGAGCACCTATGACCTTTACGATCAGCCCCGCCGCGCCAAGTATCGCCGCGCCCTTTACGAAATTCTTTTGTGTTTGCGTCATGTAAGCTTTCTCCGATCGTTACGCGCTTCCCCTATTATAGGTTTTCCTGCGCGCGCGCGCAACCCCGGTTACCTAAGCGAGAGTGGGCATTTTGTGAGTGAGAAAAGAATTATTATATAGATATTGGTTCGCCGGGCGGNNTCGGCGGAGGAATAATGGGTTCATCCTTTCCCGCGCGCAGCGCGGGAAAGGTGAGGGTGAACCGCTCGTCACGCGCGCGGGCGGTTCATCAGGTGCTCCGTCATGTATAAAGCAGGAATGGCACTCCGCTATGAGAAAAAACATTTCCTCATGATAGAGCAAATTCACAAATGGAAAGACATGTTTTTTCTAATCCATTCCTCACTGCCCGCCCACGCGCCGAGCGGGGGAAAATAGAGGAAAAAGAAAGACGCCCGGCGCAAGGGCGTAGGGCGCACTGAAGTCATTGCCAAAGTTAATACAAAACCACGCACAGATGGGCCACTCCCTACCTAAGCCGCCGCCTGCCAGTCTTCCTCTATCAGGTATTTTTGCGCAAAATCCGCGACCCATTGCACCTGCCCCGGGCTAAACGGGCTTTTAAGCCCGGCGGCTTCCACATTTTCAATGAATTGATCGCTCTGCTCACGGTATATTAAGTCGTGATACGTATCAACCGCCAGGGGTTCGTCTTGCAGGGAAAGCTCAAAAAGCTGCAGCGCGACATTGCCGGAAGTGGAATAGGCCAGCGTGTAGAAAGGCATTTGGTAGATGTGCGGCATGGAAACCCAGTCATACCGGTTGTACTCCTCGAAATTGAAGGCATCTACGCCAAACCGGGAGAATTCCTCAAGGGAAATCTGATTGACCGCGTCGACCGTCAGCTCTTCCGGGGGGAGGGAATACACCCGAAGCTCTATCGCGGTGTAAAGCGGCTGCTCCACAATGGAAGTAAACACGCCGGAGAGGGTGTCGTAACACATCTCATACCCGGTTGAGCTTCCAAACGCGGAACCAAATTTAGTGGCAACAAGCGTTTCCAGCCCTTTAGAGTACACCTCATCCATATCCGTAGAGGCGTATAGGGATGAATAAGTGCAATAAGCGTCATAAAAATGGCCAAATTCATGCAGCAGTGTAATCATGCTATCCGCGCCCTCGTCATAGGTCATCAATATAAACGGCGCGTCGTAGTCGTAGATGTACGTGGTCATGCCGCCGGCGTCTTTGCCCGTGCGCGGCGCGTAGTCGATAAGCTCAAAGTATTCCATCGCGTCGAACGCGTCGAGAAGGTCCGGGGAAAGCTGGTAGAGCGCGTCCCGCAGAAAAGCGGCGTATTCACTGTAGTTCATCGAAACATCAGGATTGTAAAGAAACCCGACGTCGGCATGGTCTTTGAAAGCGGGTACCGCGTATGTCACGATGTCATCAAGGTAAGCGCGCGCCATTTCCAGCGTGTAATCGGTGGATTGCCCGTTGAAATAAAGCGCGGCATAGTTTTCGTATCCCAGCAAATGCGCGATCTCCTGGCGGATCGTAACAAGGTCGATATACAGCTCGCCTAAAACTGGATTGTGCTCTTTATACCAGGCGGAAAGTGCTTGCTGGTATTCGTCCAAGCCGGGCAGTTCCATAATGTCGTAGTAGGTGAGGTTTTCTCCGTTATACTCGACGGTAGCGGTGGCCATCATTTCCGAATGCTGCGTAATGAGGGCCGCTTCCTCCTCATAAAGCGGCGCTGTTTCCTCCGTGACATAGTCCATATCGTCAATCGTGGCGAAAAAGTCTTCGCTCCATTCGCGTTCTATTTGTTCCCGAAAAGAGGAAGCGTACAGTGTATCCTGTAGCTTTTGGAAAGAAAGCTGTACGTCCGCGGTGTTTTGGAACAGATAATTGACTTCATCCAGCCAATACCCGTCATTTCTATCGAGGGCGGAATGGATCTCGGCCAGCGCCCGCATGGAAAAGTAATGGTAATAGTGTTCCCCCGCTTCCCGCATGAGGCTTTCTAGTTCATCCATGTCTTTGCTTAGTGGCAGCAACAGGTTGATTTCTTCGATGCGCTCCGCCAAGGCGACGGCATCCGGCCGCTCGTACTCCATTTGGCTGAAGGGAATCAGGTTACTGCCGCCTTCCTCTGGCTCCGGCGCGGTTGCGGGCTCTTTTGTAGGATCCGCTGGTGCCGGGGTGGCGGTTTCCTGCGCGATCCCGCTTAATAAATTGAAAGGGAAACACGCGCTTAAAAAAACGCTCAGTAAAAGGAGCGCAACAAAAACAAGCAGGCTTTTATGAGAGGTTTGCTTCATTCGGCCACCTTTCCGATCAGCGTGAAGAATAGAAATCCATCAGGTTTTCCTGGATTTCAATAGCAACTTTATAGTTATCTTCCCCCGTAAAGAATACCATATCGTCATCCGCGTTCACATCACGCCCGGTTACGGAAGATTTGATTGTCTTGTTTGCGTCCGGCGTCCTGAAATAAATATACCCGCGGTGGATATCGATGGGGGCTGAAACTTCAATACAGAGTATTTTCGCGAGCGGAATCACCCGGACCTGCTTATTGATTTTTGTCATTTCCAATATCAAGCAGTTGCGGTCCACATAGAGAGACATATCACCCATTCCATGCAGTACAAGAGGAGAATCATTCACAATACGATACCGTCCTTTCTCACTATTTGATAACTATAAATATGATTATAGTATGAAATCGTGTAAAGACACAATAACATTATGCGTTAAAGGTGGTTTTTTTAACAAAGAGGGAGGAATCTTGTCTTTCTATTTACTGTAAAAAGGGTTATAATAAATGCCGTATAAATGAAAGAGGTTTATTGCGTATATGATTCGGTCGGAAAAGAGGAAACTGGTTGGCGGATGGATACTGACAATTTTGATCGCTGTGGCGGCGGCGATGCTGATACGTACGTTCGTCTTTGGCATCATTCTTGTTGAGGGGCCGTCTATGCTGCCTACGCTGCATACAAACGAATGGCTGGCGGTGGAAAAAGTCAGCCGGTATTTTGGTTTACCTGAGCGGCAGGATATTATTATTGTGAAATACCCGGGAGAAGAGGACACTTACGTGAAAAGGGCAGTCGGACTTCCGGGGGAAACGGTCGAAATCAAGAACAGTATTGTTTATATCGATGGCGCCGCGCTGCAGGAATCTTATGTGAGCGACCAGCCCTACGCCGACATGGAGCCGCTTGTTGTGCCGGATGGGCATGTTTTTGTGATGGGGGATAACCGGGCGCAGTCGTGGGACAGCCGCAAGCCGGAGACGGGGCCGATATCGCGCAACGCGATCGTTGGGCACGCGTTATGGGTGATATACCCATTTAGTGAAGCGCGGGGAATTGCGTAAAAAAACGGTATGACAGCCGCGTATATCATATGAACGAGTAAAGGGTATTATGCTACGGGGTAAGCCCTGTATCCTGCGCAAAAAGCATGAAAAAGCAAAAAATAAGTGCAATTAGGTAAAAAAATACTATACTACTCCAATTTGAAACTAAATAATGGTAGACAAATGTGCAAAAGTATGTTATGTTTATACGTAAGAAGTAGCCACTATTAATAAATAATAGTATAAAGCAAACCAAAAGCGCCGCATGTAAAAATGCGGTGTTTTTGGTGGAACATACAAAACATGGCGCTGCGGCTAAGCTGCCTTGACTTCTGTATTTTGGTATGCTATGATTTGCAGGTGAAATTTGTGCCGGTGTGATGGAATTGGCAGACGTGACGGATTCAAAATCCGTTGGTAGCGATACCGTGTCGGTTCGAGTCCGACCACCGGTACCACGTCAGAGCGCACTGCGCTCCAAAGCCCCGTACCAAAAACAGGTACGGGGCTTTTTCGTTCCGTGGCTCTTCCTCTTCCCCACGCGACCTGTTTCACTGGGCTCGCGCGGGGGCCCCTTTGATACAAGTGCCCGCGAACATGCCGCGCATTAATCATGGTGCGCGATTTTGCTTTCAAGCCCGCGCCTATGCGTCATCTAAATAGTCTAATCATTACAGCGGGCAATGCCTGCGGGTATGTCGCGAATCATCTTTTGGTGGTTCGCGATGTTGCTCTAAAGCTCCACGCGCATAAAATCAGAAGCGGCGAAGGTATTTGGGAAAATCTTGCGGGATCTCCGCTCCATTTCATCGATATCCTCATCCTCCAGCCGGTAGCCGTAATGGAACAGCGCAAGCTTTTTCGCGTCTACGCGTTTCGCCCACTGCGCGGCCTCCCGCCAGCTGGAATGCCCCCAGCCCGGAATACACCCTCCATCGTCAAAGAATGTATCCAGCACGAGCAGGTCCGCCTTATGGGTAAACGCTTCAAACGCTTCGTCATTAAGGTGCTCGGCAAGCTCAATATCGGTACAGTAGCAAAACGCCTTGCCGCCGCATTCCACGCGATACCCCACCGTACCGCTGGGGTGGGAGAGCGGGTAAGTCCTGACCTTTACGCCATTGCCAATAGCAATCTCCTCCCCAGCCGATATGGTGTTATACCGTATCCCGGCGTTAAAGCTCCCGATGTGTATGGGATGAAGCGGCGGCGATATAAACTGGTTTACCACACCGTAAAAATCCTTGCCCTCATGGCTCGCGCCGTAGATATCGAAGCTCTTTTCCGCATCGAAAAACTGGGAAAAGAACAAAAACCCGCTGAAATGGTCGATGTGGTAATGGGAGAAGAATATGTGGCAATGCTCCCGCTGGAACCCCTCCAGCCCCCCAAATCCGCATATGCCGGAGCCTGAGTCGAATATAAGCGTCTCCCCGCCCGCCCGCGCCGCTACGCATAGCGTGTTGGTCCCATATTTTTTGCGCCTGCCGCCGTTGTAGGCACAGGAGCCGTTCGTCCCCAAAAAGGCTACCTCAAATTTACCGTCCATCATCCACCTCGCCGTCCGCTTTCCCGTGCTTAACCCGACTCAACCAAGGCCGAGGGGCAGCTTGCCTTCCCACCACGAATCCGTAAATAGCGCCACGCCGCGCCACCACGCGGAGTCGCCCCACTGCGCGGACGTTATACCCATGCCGTTTATACTGTTCTCAGCGCCTTCCCCGGAAGTTTCGTTGCGGGCGTAGCAGTTTATGATTGTGGCCCGTGTATCGCCCGTGATGCAGCCTGTGTTGCCAGCGCCTGTTACGTAGTTACTCAGCGACACACAATTCTCTATAACCGTGCTCGTGGCTTCCCCCGCAATACCGCCCATAATATCTACGGCCAAGCCGGTAGATAGCACACTGCCCGAAGCATAGCAGTTCAGTATGCTCGCCTGTTTACACTCACCCGCAATACCGCCCAGGCTCGTGATTCCTTTTATAATGCCTGTTGCGTAACAGTCCTTTATTACCGCCGCGGGCTTGCCCTCAAGCTGACCGGCTATTCCGCCCACCTGGCTGCTTCCCGTACCCGTGACAGCGCCCGCCGAATAGCAGCGCTCTATTGTACCGCTGCTGTAGCCCGCAATACCGCCCAGCACGGAAAGCCCTCCCACACTGCAGCTTGATGAGCAGTTTACGATTTCGCCGGTATTACTGCCGGCCACGCCGCCCAAAAACGTGGACCAGGGCCCCGAAACAGTACCACCCGTTACATGGCAGTTTTCGATGCGGCCATTGTTAATGCCCGCAATGCCGCCGGTATTTTCCCCACCGCCGGCAATGCTCACATCCGTAAGCGTAAGGTTCTTCACCACACCGCCCTCGCCTATCACGCCAAACAGCCCCCTGTTCTCACTGACCTGATCCGTGACCGTGAAGTTCCCTATGCTACGCCCGTTCCCATCAAACACACCTGTAAAAAACCTGTTTCCGTCAGCCCTGCCAACCGGTACCCAAAGCATTGACGAAGTGGCAATTATGTCCGTCACCGCCAAATCCTCCATCAGCTTGTAGTGCGCCCGGAGCAGCGCGGTTGAACCGTTTATATAGGCGCCAAGGGTGTTATAAGAAGTCACCGAAGCCGAAATACTGTCTTTTGTCAGTTCTGTGGGATGCGACGCGCTCGCGCCCAGCACAACGACGGTCGCCGTCTTATCCCCCCCGTAATATTCATACCCGGCAGGCACCCCCGTAAGCGTGACCGTGGCGTTATCGCTGCCGGTGACCGGGGTGTTTATCGCCGTAACAGACGCGGACACCGTAAACACCTTGTCGTTTCCATCCATCACGGAGGTCACGCCGAATGTGAAGTTATTGCCGTTCACCTCTATGCCCACATCTTCAGCGTCCGCGGCGTTTTCAAACCCGCTCACCCTCACTTGGAAGGAGGTTTGCCTGTTTCCGCCCTGTAAGGGATTGATGGGTGTGGCCGGGTCGGAATCCGTGACCGCCATATGCAACGGAACACCCGTCTTTGGGAACGTATAGGACAGTTGGGCGCCGCCGCCCGTTATGCCGCCCGCTTCCGCGCTCCCGCCGTTTACAGTGCCTTGCAGCGCTTCCGCGAAAGCGTAGTTGCTGTCCACAACCGTAAGGCTCACGCTCGCCATGTACGCAACGTCCACAGCAAACACGCCGGCCTGCGGCGACCACGCGGCCACAGCCGTATACAGCGCCCCTTCCGGCACAGACGCCACAGCGCTGGGTGTCGCGCCCGTCGCCGGGGGCGTTACCGTAACGCCCGCGTTTGTTATCAGCTTTGGCGTTATGCTGCCCGCGTAGCTGCTCTTTACCGTGTAGTTCGGCGCGTCCTGGCCCGCTATCGAATACGAAATGGTTACGTCATCGGCCTCCGCCACATTTGGCGAATTAAACGAGCCGCCCGTAACGCTAAGGCTAACGTCATCCCCCGGAACCACAGCGGATACCACATAGCCCTGTATACTTACATCGCTCGTACCGTCGTATTCCTTTTCAAATTCACTGCCCCACGGCCCGCTTACGCTCAGCATACGGCGTGTTATGGCGGCGGCGCTGTCTTTATCCAGCGTGTCGCCCTCCAGCGTGTACTTATCCGCCCACACGCCGTTAAGGGCAACGCCTGAAGCGATGATCCCCTTATTCACCCCCGCATTCTTGTCCTCAAAAGCAAACAGGGCCGAAGCTGTCGGCGCGTCGCTCCCCACCTGCCCCGTAAGCGTGATAACGGGCTGCGCGCCTTCTATAGCGGTAGTTCCGTCGTAGGTCTTGCCCGCCACACCGCTCACCTCAAGAGCCGCCGTAAGCCGCTTTTTATTCACCGTAAGCGTGTAGCTGGCGGAAGCGCCGCCATACTCGCCGTCCGCGGCCTTCGTAGCGGTGATCACCGCGATTCCCGCCTTATAAATGCGCAGCTCGCCGGTATTCGCGTCCACCGCCGCCACAGCTTGGTTGCCGCTGGCATAGGTAACGTTTCCCGTTCCCGCCCCGGCGTGCGAGACCGGCCTTGTGAGCGCGTCGCCGTATGTAAGCGCCACGCCCGGCGTCTCAAACGCTATTGCGTCAGGCGTGAGGTTGGTGTGGGCAAACGTGGCTACGATGCTTATCACGCCGTTCACCGCATCGCCGCCCGATACGGTGTAGACCTGTGACGCGCCCTGCCCGGCGGCCGACAGGTTTGTCAGCCCCGCTGCGCCCGCGAAGGTCAGCGTGTTGCTCCTGCTCCCGCTTGCG
>DOMW01000084.1 GCA_003510345.1 Clostridiales bacterium
AGATTTTGTCCCAGGATTCGCCGCTCAGGACGGACGCGGAGTTGGAAAGGTCGGCCGGGGCGTCCCATTCGTCCGGCCATACGATCACAGTCCTTTTAATCTTCCGGTAAAAGGAAGCGGCGTGCGACGTACCCGGAAGGTAACGGGAAAGGCGTAGCGCAATCTCTCTTGTGAGGGCGGCCCTGTCTTTTATGCCCAAAAGGGAGCTGCCCGCCGATATCGCGAATATGGTAAACCGTTTGCGCCGGATATGTGGAATAAGTCGCATAGCCTTCCCTCTTTTTTTTGTTTCATACTAGCACAGGCGGGGCAAACAAGCAAATATGTACTTCGCGCCCGATTGGTTGTATAATTAAAACACGCAAAGAGAAACGGGGGAAGCCATGAACAAAGAGTCCATTGTCAAAATAATTAGCTGCAACACAGACGGCGCGAAAATTTGCGCGGCGGCGGCGCGTATATCAACTACAAAGGGAACCGCGCTCACCATCCTTGAGAGTGACCGCCCGGCGCAAAAGGACGATGAATTGATTCAAAAAGTACTCTCGTCCGGCCACAAATCCGTGATAGAACACGCGGTGTTTACGATCGCGTTTAACAATGTTTCAGCTTTTGTAGAGCAGTTTTTGATAGAGTTCCGGCTGGCTTCGTTTACCGTTAAATCCAGAAGGTATGTCGATTTCGGCGCGATGGGGTATTATATTCCGGCGCTTCCCGACCGGGCAGGCGAAGAATATTGCGCGCACATGGATTATTTATTCGGGGAGTATAATTACCTGATTGCGGAGGGCATGCCCAAAGAAGATGCCCGGTTTGTGTTGCCGTACTGTTTTTACAGTAATTTTTATTGCACGATGAACGGCAGGGAACTGACGCATGTTTTGCGGTCTATTTACTGGGGGCGCGGCGCGGTGTATGATGAATTGCGCGCGATTGCCGACCAGTTAAAGTCGCAGCTTGCGCAAGTATTTCCCTCTATATTGGGTGAAATCGAAAGGCCATCGCAGGGGGAAGACATTGCGTTCGGCAATGGCACAGGGACGAAATTCGCAGAGAACAACGTTCAATTGGTTTCGTTTCCACATAATGAGCTGGGTGTTTTGAAAATGGCCTGCGATGTGGCGGGCGGCGCGTGGGGGTATTTTGGCAGCGACGAAGAAATGATACGGTATGTGTTGGCGAAGGAGCGCAAACGGGAACTGGAGCAGCTTCACTATTCTTTCCTGCTATCCGGCGTATCGCTGTCCGGCATCACGCATATCGCGCGGCACCGGATGCAGTCGGTCGTCATTCCGCCTGTCGCCACGGTGGATACGGGCAGGTTTGTGGTTCCGGATACGGTGAAAAAGGACGGCGCTTTGCTAAAGCGCTATCTTTCGGCATTCCAGAGAACAAAGGAGATCATGGCCGAATTGTTCGGCCGCGCCGATTGGGACGGGCAATACCGGGTATACTTTGCGATGGGTGGGCATGAGCTTACGGTCGCGACCACGATGAACGCCCGCGAGTTATTGCTTTTCTTCAGTTTGCGCACATGCAACAGGGCGCAGTGGGAGATCAGGGAAATTGCCGCCGCTATGCTGCGTTTGCTGCGGGAAAGGCAGCCGTTGCTTTTTGAAAAAATGGGGCCGGGCTGTTTTGTGCGGGGAACATGCCCGGAAGGCAGGCTTTCATGCGGGCGCATGGCCGCCGTAAAAAAAGAGTTTGAAGAGCGGCGGTAGCTGGTTTGCCCCTAATATTTTTTCCATGAATAAAAAACGCAAGATTATTTGACGGTCTTGCGTTTGGCTTTAGGTATTTCTATGGGGGATGCGAAACGAGCGCGCCCCGATGGGCGATACAGCGAGTGTAGCACCCGTTGAGTACAAGGTGAATTGCCCCGCAGGGGCAAGAGAAGGTGCCCTGGGGTATGAGGCGAGGGCAAACGCCGCAAGGCGCGCCGCCCGAACCCATAACGAAACGGGAACAAGGAGCCTGCGGCGCACTTATAGTATTCCGCTTGCGGCGACTTAGGGGCAAGCCCCTAAAAACCCCAAAGCAACGCCACAATTTTGGAGGAATACCCCAGTAAGGGAGTTTTTAGAACCGTAGGTTATAAACCGCCGAGGCATAAAATCATCCCACAGGGATACCTTGACCCAAAAGGAATACCCGAAAGACATCCGAAAGATACTTTGACAATCCTACGCTTTTTGCTGTGCTTTTATGATGTGATTCGCATAGGGCTGTCAAAGACGACGCGACATCTGTGATTTCTTGAACCTTTAACATAGAGCAGTATCTTTGGCAAAATCGGCTTCATGCTGCGTTGCGCAAANNATGTGCCGATATGCCTGCGTTTGTGCGCCTTGCCTAAAACCCATTTTACTCAAACTTTCTTGCCCAACGTTAAGTTAATTTACTCTAACCTTTTCCCGCAGTCTGCGCAAAGCGCCGAATCATCACTGCATTTTAGGTTTTTTTACTATTTGCAGTATTTCTCGTTGAGTTTATCTACAAACGCTTTGCTGTCCGCTGTGACCGGCCACGGGTCGGGCCATTCGCACAGGTCGATCGCCCACCATTCGGCGGCATAACCGGCTTTGTTTAACAGTGCGGGGATGACGGAATCAAAATTGATCTCGCCCGTGCCAAACGGCGCGTGTACGCTGGTTCCTTCGCCGTTGAGCTTACCGTCCGAATCGATCAGGTGCACAATGCCGATTTTTCCCTTGCATAGTTCGGCAAATTCTTCCACGCCGCCGTTAAGCGTACAATCCGGCAAAATGTGCCTTGCGCCATGTACTGCGGACATATGCGCGTGGCACGTGTCAAAAAGCAACGAGAAGTTAGGCTCACCCACCGCGTTAAGCACTTCAATAATCATTTTAGGTTCGTTGATCATAAAGCCCGGCTCAAACTCCCAAACAACTTCGAGGCCGTATTTTTGCGCGATTTTAGCCACACGCTTAAAATTGTCCGTGATAATCGATTTCGCTTTGTCATAGCTCATACCGTCCGGCAAAACAGGCGGCGTGCCGCTGTCTACGCGGATGATGCCCCAGCCCATATCCCGGCAGAATTTTGCGTTTACTTCAAACAGTGCGACCCATTCGTCGCTTTGCGCAATACCGTCCAGGCTCCAAAGGTCACAGGCATATTCCGCCACAGAGAGGGCATGATCCGCGAGAAGCTTTTTAAGGCCCTCTTTCTTTTCGGGCGTATCGTAAAGCTCTGGGTGCGCGTGCGGTTTAAAGCCGCCCATACTGACGCCGTCAAACTGAAGGCTGTGCAGCTTTTCACAAAGCTCGGGTAAAAGGATCTCGTTGCCTGCGAAAATATAGGCCCAACTGCCGACCGAAATCTTCTTTTTCATATTCGTTTACCTCTCATTCATGGTATTGTTTGCGCCATTGATTAGTGAATTAGTGGTTTCCCAGGTTTTCTTTAATTTTTATGACTGCTTTGGTGATGTAGTTATCCAGCTTGCCATTGCCGCCGTCCAGCAGATAGTTGAACAGCTTGATCACCGACTGATACCCTTGCTGCGCGGGTTCCTGGCAGATCACAAAATCAATGACGCCTTTTCTGACATAGTTTTTGATGGCGCCAAAATCGTCGAAGCACAGCAGGCGCATCCCTTTTTTGCGCTTGCCGGGCAGCTCGGTCACCGCTTTGCACACGCCTTCAACACCCGCCGCCACGATATAGATGCAATTCGCGTCTTCGTGCTCCCCGAGCATTTTGCGCGTCTGCTCGTAGGCAAGGCCGTTGTCATCCTGTGTTTCGTAAGTGCGCAAAAGCCGGTGTGGCGTCGCCTTTAGCTCCAGCGTATCCAAAAACCCCTTGATACGGTCGTTGTGGCCCTTCACTTCCAGCGAGCCGGTGGCGATGAGCAGGTTTAGGCAGGGCGAGCCATGGCAAAGCGCCAGCAGTCCCGCCGCCGTGCGCCCTGCCGTAAGGTAATCACTGCCCACATAACACAGCCGCTTTGTGTCGCTAAGATCCGTATTGATGGTGACGACGGGGATGCCGCTTTCCACCACATGGTTGATACAGTCGCGTATTTCCGGCGTGTCCGCCGAAGTTACACACAGCGCGTTGCAGCCTTGCTCCGCCATGTTTTTGATCGCCTCGATGTGGCTGTTCGGATAAAACCCCCGCACCTCCGTCAATATGGTACGTAGGCCAAAATCGCGCATTTCCGCTTCCGCGGTGCGGATCCCCCGCTTTACGTCCTCAAAAAAACCGTTTCCTTCGCTCGGCAGCACATAACCAATCGTCACCGGTTGTTTGCGCGCCGCCAGCATCCGCCCCGCGCGGTTGGG
>DOMW01000065.1:0-1133 GCA_003510345.1 Clostridiales bacterium
CTCATCCACCGGCGCCAAAAACGCGCCCGTGAACGCATTGTACACATAGTAACCGCCCAATATAACGATCGCCATCGCCGCCACGAAGATTACAATCGGACGGAAAAAAGCCCATACTTTGTTCGGCTCTTTCTCGTTCCGCGCCTTGTTGCGCTTTATAAAGCTTTCGTCGCCGTCTACCAGTATCGTATGTGTTTCCAGTTCCTCGTTTTCCTCGAGGTAAATGTTATTGAGCTTTTTTGCCAAACCGGTCGGTCTCCCTACTGTTCAAATAAGTCCTGCCCCACGCCCGCCGCGTCCCCGATGATCTTGTACAGCGCCGATACCAGCGTATGAAACTTATACTCCAGCGCGAAATATTCCGCGACCTGCGGGTTAAAGGCGAGCACCTCGCCCACTTTTTTGATTTTATCCAAAAGCGCCGCGTCCGGCTCCGCGCCCGTCATCATGGCGGCTTGCGCCGCAAGCTGCATCTTCTGGTAATCCAGCACCATCTTCTTTGCCGCGCCGTCGGCAAACACTTCGTCCCTTGCCTTTTGAAACGCCCGGCATTCTTCGCTTTCTTTTATCAGCGCCGCAAGCTCGCGCGCCTTTGCGAGGATATTCTCCACTCTGCTTTTTGACTCCTTTTTGCCGCCGTTTGTTCCCAAAACTCAAAGTATGATGGGCAATATCATCGGGCTTCTGTTTGTCTTCTGGTACAGGTAGTTTGAAATATCCTTTTTGATGAAATCCTTGAGCGTGCTCCAGTCGCTCGTGCCCGCGTAGCGGCATTCCTCCACCACGCGTTCCACAATGCGCTTGGATTCCTCGATCAGTTCCTCCGACTCCTTCATGTACACAAACCCGCGCGACACGATATCCACATCCGAAATAAGTTCTTTCGTATCTTCGGATATCGAAAAGACTATGATATAAAGCCCTTCCGACGAAAGCACTTTCCTGTCGCGCAGCACCACATTACCCACGTCGCCCACACCGAGCCCGTCTATCAGCACGCTGCCCGAAGCAACCTTTTCCTTTTGTATGCCCACCTTGCGGTTCAGCTCTATCACCGAGCCGATCTCCGGGATAAAGATATCCTTGTCCTTTATGCCCATCTTGCGCGCGAGGTCGGCGTGGTTGTACAAATG
>DOMW01000065.1:1143-9980 GCA_003510345.1 Clostridiales bacterium
AATTCTTCCCTGCACGCGTGCCCGGATACATGCACCATATCCTTCGCGTCGTTTATGACGGTCGCGCCCTTTCGGTACAGCATATTGATGACGTCCGAAACATACCGCTCGTTGCCCGGGATAGGCGTTGCGGAAATGATCACGAGGTCGCCTTCTTTTATGTTGATTTTGGCGTGCTGCCCCATTGCCATGCGCACCAGGCCGGACATAGTTTCCCCCTGGCTGCCCGTGGTCAGAACCACCACCTGCCGATCGGGCATTTTCTTGATATCGTCAAACGAGACGAGCATCTCGCCGTCCACGTGAATGTACCCCAGTTCTTTGGCCACATTCACCACTTTCAGCATACTGCGCCCCGAAAGGCATATCTTGCGGTTATACATCCGCGCGACGTCCATCACCTGTTGCAGCCTGTGTACATTGGAGGCAAACGACGCGACGATAATGCGCCCCTTCGCCTGCCGGAAATAATCCACGAACGTTTCGCCCACTTCGCGTTCCGACATCGTGGAGCCGGGGCGTTCGGCGTTCGTTGAGTCTGAAAGCAGCGCCAGCACGCCGCGCTTGCCCAGCTCGGCAAACCGGTTTAAGTCCATCACCTCACCGCTGATGGGCGTCAGGTCTACCTTAAAATCACCCGTGTGGATGATCACGCCCACCGGCGTTGTGACCGCAAGGCCCATCGCATCGTCTATACTGTGGCTCACCTTGATATACTCCACGGTGAAAATGCCCGCTTTGATTTTATCGCCCGATTTCACATTGTTAAACCGCGGCGAAAGCCCGGGGTGTTCCATAAGCTTCGCCTCCACAAGCGCGATTGTGAGCGTGGAGCCATACACGGGCACATCGAAATCCCGCAGTATGTAGGGCAGCGCCCCGATATGGTCTTCGTGGCCGTGCGTAAGGAAAATAGCCCGCAGCCTGTCCCTGTTCTTTAGCAGGTATGTCGTGTCCGGGATGACATAATCCACCCCCAGCATCTCTTCGCGCGGGAACATCAGCCCCGCGTCCACCACGATAATATCGTTTCCAAATTCTATGGCGGTCAGGTTTTTGCCCACTTCGCCTATGCCGCCGAACGGAATGATCCGCACGGAGGGCGCGCCGCTTTTCGCTTTGCTTTGTTCCTGCTTGTCCGGCTTCTTTTGCTTTTGCTTCGCGGCCGCCTGTTTTTCCTGCGCGCCTTTGGCGGCCTCGGCGTTCGGCCTGCGCCTTCTGCCCCTGCGCGGCGCCTTTTGCCCTGCCTTGTCTGTGTTACTGGTCGTATTCAATCTTATCCTCTCCTAAGCGCCCGCGCTCCCGGCGGGCTTCCATATTGTACTTTTTTCACAGAATATACTTTTGTAAATTCTGGTATTGTTCTTCCTTCTTCAAATGCTCGGACACATAGTTCTCGTCGATCGTAACCACGACCGCCGGTTCTATGCCGTTCGCGTTGTAGAAAATATCCTCCAGCAAATTCTCCATGATCGTGTGCAGCCGCCGCGCGCCGATATTCTCCGTCGTCTCGTTCACCACCTGCGCGATCTCCGCGACCTTCCTAAGCGCGCCCTCCGTAAACACAAGCGATACGCCGTCGGCGGAAAGCAGCGCCTCATATTGCTTTGTGATGGCGTTTTTGGGCTGCGTCAATATCAGTTCAAATTCTTTCTTCCCCAGGTTTTCCAGCTCCACCTTTATGGGGAAGCGGCCCTGCAGCTCGGGGATCAGGTCGGAAACTTTTGCCACATGGAACGCGCCCGCCGCGATAAACAGCATATAGTCCGTCTTCACCGGGCCATATTTCGTCACCACTGTGCTGCCCTCCACAATGGGCAGTATATCGCGCTGCACGCCCTCGCGTGATACGTCCGGGCCGCCGCCCATCTGCTTGCCCGCGATCTTGTCGATCTCATCCAGAAAGATAATGCCGTTTTGCTCGGCCGATTCGATGGCCGTCTGGATCACCTCGTCCATGTCGATCAGCTTTTCCGCTTCCTCCTGCTCGAGTATCTTGCGCGCCTCGGTGATCGTCACCTTCCGCTTTTTCGTCTTTGTGGGCAGTATGCCGGAGAAAATATCGCCCAGGCTTTCGCCGCCCATGCCGGGTATCTCCACGTTGCTGCCCGCGCTCACCTCCACCTCAATCTCCAGCGTAAGGTGCTCCAGCTTGCCGCTTCTGAGGTTTTCCCGCGCCTGCTCACGCCGTGATTTACGCTTTTGCTTTTCCTCGTCCGTCTCGGAGGGCGCGGACTCTATCTGCGGGGCCATGCCGAAAAACGCGCCGAACGGGTTCTGGTTTGAGTGCGCCTGTTTGTTTGGCACAAGCAAGTCCACCAGCCTGTCCTCGGTGTTTTTCTTCGCCTGTTCGCGCACCGTTTCATACCGCTGCTGCTTCACCATGCGGATAGACGCCTCCACAAGGTCGCGTATCATCGATTCGACGTCGCGCCCCACATAGCCCACTTCGGTGAATTTCGTCGCCTCCACCTTGATGAACGGCGCGTCCATCAGTTTGGCGAGCCTCCGCGCGATCTCCGTCTTGCCCACGCCCGTCGGCCCGATCATGATAATGTTTTTTGGCGTGATCTCCGCGCGCATCTCTTCGTCGAGCTTGCTCCGCCTGTAGCGGTTCCTAAGCGCGATCGCCACCGTTTTTTTTGCGCTGTCCTGCCCTATAATATATTTATCCAGCTCCGAAACGATTTCCTTTGGCGTCAAAAATAACGACATAACTACACCTCTTCCACGATGATATGGTCGTTTGTGTACACACAGATCTCGCTGGCAATCCTAAGCCCCTTCTCGGCGATCTCCCTTGCGGAAAGGCTTGTGTTTTGCAACAGCGCCCGCGCGGCCGCAAGCGCGTAGGAACCGCCCGAACCGATGGCGCACACCCCGTCGTCCGGCTCGATCACTTCCCCCGTACCCGAAACGATCAATAAATTTTCCGCGTCCGCCGCGATCAGCATAGCTTCCAGTTTGCGCATGATCTTATCCTGCCGCCATTCCTGCGCCAGCTCCACCGCCGCCCGCTGCAAGCTGCCGCCATATTCCTCCAGCTTTGCCTCCAGGCGCTCGCACAGCGCAAACGCGTCGGCAACCGACCCCGCGAAGCCTATAACCACCTTGTCGTCAAAAAGCCTGCGCACTTTTCGCGCACCCGTCTTCATGATGATCTTTTCAGAAAGCGTCACCTGCCCGTCGCCCGCCACGGCGCACTTTCCGTCTTTTTTCACCGCTACTATCGTTGTGCCCCTAATCTCCATCGCACTCCTCACTTTAGTCCGTATTTGCTTTTTATATTGCTTATCTCTGTCAGCGACCGCATGGCAATCTTCATATTCCGTTCTTCTTTCGCGTGCACCTGCCGCTCGAGCGGCCGCATAATGCCATAGCTTATATTCATCGGCTGAAAATCCTTCGATACGCTGCCCGAAACATGCAGCGCCAGCGCGCCCGCCGCCGTGCTGTTATCAAACACAGGCAGCGGCTTTCCCATCACCTCAAACGCCGTGAAAACGCCGCACAAAAGGCCGCTCGCCGCGCTTTCCACATACCCCTCCACGCCGGTGATCTGCCCGGCAAAACGGATGGTGGGGTAGTCCTTTAGCCGGTAATACCTGTCCAGCAGCCCGGGGGATTTTAAAAACGTATTGCGGTGCATCACCCCATACCGCAAAAACTCCGCGTTTTTGAGCGCGGGGATCAGCCCGAACACCCGCCGCTGCTCCTTAAACTTCAGGTTCGTCTGGAACCCGACCATGTTGAACATCGTGCCTTCCGCGTCTTCCATGCGCAATTGCACCACCGCGTGCGGCCTTTTTTCCGTCTTTGGGTCGGTAAGCCCAACGGGTTTTAGCGGGCCGAACAGCAGCGTATCATACCCGCGCGCCGCCATCGTCTCCACCGGCATACACCCCTCAAACACTGCCGCGTTCTCAAAACCCTTCAGCGGCGCGCGCTCCGCCGATACCAGCGCGTGGTAGAACGTGTCGTATTCCTCCCGCGTGAGCGGGCAGTTCACATAATCGCTGCCCCTGTCATAGCGGGAAGCGATAAATATTTTTTCCTGGTCGATGCTTTGCGCGCTCACAATGGGCGCCGCCGCGTCGAAAAAATGCAGGCACGAATCGCCTGTAAGCCCGCGCACCGCGTCCATCAACGACGCCGAGGCAAGCGGCCCCGCCGCCACGATCACCGGCTCCTTCGGATCAAACGCGGAAAAATCCGTCACTTCTTCGCGCACAAGCTCAATCGTCCGCTCTATCTCTTCCGTGATAAACGCGGAAAAATCTTCCCTGTTTACCGCAAGCGCACCGCCCGCGGGCACACGCGTCGCGTCCGCGGCCTTCATGATCAAGCTGCCCAGTTCGCGCATCTCCTGCTTTAACAGGCCCACCGCGTTTGCCAGCCTGTCGCTTCTGAGCGAATTGCTGCACACAAGCTCCGCCAGCTCAAGGCACGAGTGCGCTGGTGTCATCTTTTGCGGCTTCATCTCAAAAAGCCGTACGGGTATGCCATATTTTTTGAGTTGGTACGCGGCCTCGCACCCCGCCAGGCCGCCGCCGATCACATTAACTCTTTGCATCCGTTTTCTTTTTTTGGTTTGTGGCGCATTCCGGGTTAGAGCACTTTTTAAACGGCTTGCCCCATTTATATTTGGCTTCAACCATATACGCGCCGCAGGTTTCGCACTTCTCCTCAAGCGGCTTGTCCCACGATACAAAATCGCATTCGGGGTAGTTCGCGCAGCCATAGAAGCTGTTGCCCTTTTTGGAGCGCTTCATCACGACCACGCCGCCGCACTTCGGGCAGGGCACGGAAAGCTCCTGCACGATCGGCTTTGTGTTCTTGCATTCGGGGTAATTCGGGCAGGCTAAAAACTCACCAAACCGGCCCATTTTGTGCACCATGTTCGCACCACACTTTTCACAGATCACATCCGACACTTTTTCGGGCAGCTTCACATGCTCTATGTTTTTATCCGCCTGCTCCAAGTCCTTCTCAAAGGGGCCATAAAACTCCCTGATCACTTTCTTCCAGTCGGTGCCGTCCTGCTCCACATCGTCCAACTTCTCTTCCATACCGGCCGTAAACGCGATATCCACAATATCCGTAAAGTTATCCGCCATCAGCTCGGTCACAATGCCGCCCAGCTCGGTCGGCACAAAAGACTTCGCTTCTTTGCTTACGTAGCCCCTGTCCTGTATCGTGCTGATAATGGGCGCGTATGTGCTTGGGCGGCCGATACCGCGTTCCTCCAAAAACTTGATCAGCGAAGCTTCCGTGTAGCGGGGCGGCGGCTGNNTCCCCCTTCTCTATTTTGGGCAGCATGGAAAGCTCGTCGTCCTCCGTTTTGGAGTCGTACACCGCGAGGTGCCCCTTAAACAGTATGCGCGACCCGCTCGCCTTGAACGTATGCCCGTTCGCGCCGATATCATACGCAAGCGTTTCAAACTGCGCGGGCGTCATCTGGCTGGCCAGAAAACGCGTGTAGATCAGCTTGTACAGCTTGAACATATCGCTTGTGAGGTACTTTTTCACTTCCTCCGGCGTGTTTGTGACATAGGTAGGGCGGATGGCTTCGTGCGCGTCCTGCGCGCCCTTCCTGCCCTTATAGGCGTTTGGTTTGTCCGGCACATAGTCCGTGCCGTATTTTTCACGCACATATTCCATCGCCGCCTGCTGCGCCTCGCCGGAAACGCGCGTAGAGTCCGTCCTCATGTAGGTGATAAGGCCCACCGTCTCGTTCCCCGCGAGCGGCACGCCCTCATACAGCCTCTGCGCCAGCATCATCGTCTTTTTGGCGGTAAAGCCCAGTTTGCCAGCGGCGGACTGCTGCAAAAAGCTGGTCGTAAACGGCGGCAGCGCGCTCTTTTTGCGCGTACCGCTTTTCACGTTCTCTATAATGAATTTTGCGCCTTTGACATCACGCAGCACGGCGGCGGCGTCTTCTTCTTTGTCAAGCTGCGCCTTTTTACCGTCTTTTCCGTAATACTTCGCCTCAAATTCCTTGCCGTCTTTTTCAAGGTTCGCGCCGATCGTCCAGAATTCCACCGGGTCAAACGCCTGAATCTCTTTCTCCCTGTCCACGATCACCTTCACGGCCACGCTCTGCACGCGCCCGGCGGAAAGCCCTTTCCGCACTTTACGCCAAAGCAAAGGCGAAAGCTTGTAGCCCACAAGCCTGTCCAGCACGCGGCGGGCCTGTTGGGCGTCCACACGCTGCATATCGATGCTGCGCGGCTGCTTTATGGCGGCGGTCACCGCGTCTTTTGTGATCTCGTTAAATTCAATGCGGCACACGTCGCTTTTATCGATATTCAGTATATTCGCGATGTGCCAGGAGATCGCTTCCCCCTCCCTGTCCGGGTCTGTCGCGAGGAACACCTTGCTCGATTTCTTCGCCTGGTCCTTCAATTCTTTTATCAGCGGGGCCTTTCCCCGTATCGTCGTATATTGCGGCTCAAAATTATTTTCAATGTCGATGCCGATCTTGCTTTTGGGTAAATCGCAAAGATGCCCGTTTGACGCGCGCACCGCGTAATTTCTCCCCAAAAATTTTTCAATTGTCTTCGCTTTTGCCGGCGATTCCACGATTACCAGGTTCTTTTTAGGCGCCGCCTTCTTTTTGGCGGCCGTTTTTTTCCCCGCCGCCTTTTTCGCTGCCGGCTTTTTCGCGGCCTTCTCTGTTCCCATACGCTCCTCCATACCCATTCCTTTTATTGCCGTCTCTTTCATAGTATACCAAGAACTGCCATGCCTGCTGTAAACTATTTGTAAATTACTTTACTACATATAAACCGCCCGCTTGCGCGTCAATCAACCCGTCCAGCTCCATCACGGTCAGCAGCATATTGAGGTCCCTTATCCCAATACCCAGCTCGCCGGAAAGCTCGTCCGCCGTCAGGCTTTCGCGCAATAAAAGCGCGTACACCCGCGATTGATCCGCGTCCATCGCGCGCGTTTCACCTGCTTCCGAAGCAGCGCGCCCGGGCGCCATGCGCCACCCCATATCCCGCATAATCTCCGCCGCGCTCCGCACCATAGGCGCGCCGTTCTCTACCAAATACAGCGGCAATTCCGCCACGCTCGATTTTAAGTCGCAGTACATGGCATACACATCCTTGCCCTGCGAAAGCGCGAAATCCACCGTAATGCGCGCGCCGCTCTTGCTGCCGCCTTCCCCCGCGACCAGCACATGGGAAAGCCCCGCCACAATTCTATTGCGCTGCGGAAAATTCGTGGGCTTCGGCTGCTCGCCCGGCTTAAACTCCGAAAGCACCGCGCCGCGCTCCAATATCTGCCCGTAAAGCTTCACATTTTCAGGCGGATAGATCACATCCACACCGCAGCCCATCACCGCAACCGTCTTCCCATCCGCTAAAAGCGCGCCTTCATGGCAAGCGCTGTCCACACCGCGCGCCATCCCCGAGATAATCGCAACATCCTGCGCCGCCAGCTCCTTCGCAAGCCCCCGCGCGAAAACATATCCCTTTTTCGTGGGCCGCCTGCTTCCCACCATGCCGCACGCCTGCCGCATATCCGGCACGGTTCCTTTAAAATACAACACCGGGGGCGGGTTGTCAATCTCTTCCAATGTTTTGGGGTATTCGGCGGAAAGCCGCGTCAGCACTTTTACCCCGCTCTTTTCTATGCCCGCAAAAAGCGTATCCCAGTATCGCCTGCTTGCCGCCGCCGCAAGGTTTTCCCTGAGCCGCTGCGGCAGTTTCACGCGTTCGGGGATTTCCTTATAATTCTCACAGGCCGCCTTCGCGCTTTCAAATACGCCCAATATCCTCATAAAGGTCACGCTGCCCATACCGTCTATGCTGGACAGCCACACCCAATACGCTTCCTGCTCCGTCATGCTTTCACCCACCCAAAGAAATTACTTTTCCTATTGTATACTGATATTTTTATTTTGTCTAATAATTAATTCCTGCTTTTAACAAAAAACATCGAAAAAAGCTTGCATCCTATGCCGGGAGATGGTAAAATAAACGACGTTTGATATGTACACCAGATGAGGAGGTGTTGATAATGGCAAAGTATTGTGAAATCTGTAATAAAGGCGTTATGTCCGGTAATAAAATAAGCCACTCACACAGGAAATCCAGAAGGATCTGGGCGCCTAATGTGCAGCGTGTCAGGGTGCTCGAAGGCGCCACGCCCGTCCGCAAATATGTGTGTACCCGTTGCCTGCGTTCGGGAAAAGTCGCCCGTTACGTGTAAGGTAAGTATTTGAAATTCCCAAACCCTTTGGCGCAAGCCGGAGGGTTTTCATTTTATTTTAATCACAAATACCGGCTCCTTTGTATGGATCGCCGCCTCTTCCCCTAAAAATACATTGCTCACGCCGCGCGGCAGCCCGTTTGTCAGCAATAGCTTTTCCAGCGGGTAGTAAAGCCCTTCCGCCGTCACCTCCGCAAAACTTCCCGCCGGAATGATAGACACCGTCTGCCCTTTTTTCCCGTAAACCGCAAAATCGCCGCAACCTATTTCTATCGTTTGAACCCCGTCTTCGATCACCAGCTCCACGCCGTTTTTAAGCGACCATACGAGCAGCATCAGCGCGGAAAGAAAATGATCGGTCCTGCTTCCTGTCGCGCCCAGCAGGCACACCGTTTTTGCGCCGCGCCGCACCGCTTCATAAAGCGCAAGCTGCGTATCCGTCTCGTTCTTCTCCGCCTGCGCGCGCAGTATCTCCACGCCGCGCTTTTGGAATTCCCCTACCAATGCGGGGTCAACAGAATCAAAATCGCCCACCAGCAAAGTGGGCGCGACACCCGTGGAAGAAAGCGCGGCAAGCCCGCCGTCCGCCGCAATGATAAGCGCCGCCCGCTCCCCCC
>DOMW01000280.1 GCA_003510345.1 Clostridiales bacterium
GCGGAGCTATGCTGACAGCCATCAGTCCTACCGCGTCTGGAACACAAAGTACGCCCACCCTGCCGCCGGACGACCCTGCGTCGCTTTTGCAGGAAACGACACAAGAAGGGCCGGGCGACCCATCCTCCGAAGTATCGGGCAATATCATCCAGCCTTCCGCGTCGCCCGAACCTACGCAGGCGCCGCTTTCGGAAGCCCCGCCGGTTATTCCGCTGGCACACAAGACGCTGCAACTGAATGTAAACGGGCACAGCCTGGAACTGCCGCTTGAAAAAAACAACGCGGTATTTGACGTGGCAACGCTTAACACAGAGCACCCCGCCAGCTTTGAGCTTGTGACGGACGACGATACGCTCAAAGTGATGCTGGACAGCAAGACCGCGCAGGCGAACGAAAAGACGGAAATCGCCATCGACCGCATCGCCTACAACGAATATATCCCCGTCACCGTGACAGACGGGCAGGATATCCGCACACTGTTTATCCGCACATTGAATTCCAGCATACCCAAGCTCTCCGCCGCGGGGGAAAGCCAAACAGACGGGCACTATTACCTCTCGTTTACCACGCTGCCGCTCATTTTAAAGCTGAACGGGGCGGGCGAGATCGTGTATTATAATTACGTGGAAAAAGAATTGCCCGCGCAGCCGGAAAGCGAAGAAGCCGACCCGTATTTTGGCGTGGGGCTATGGGACTTCCAAAAGCACATACTGGAAGACGGTTCGGTGCGCTATAGCTATTTTGAGCAGGACCCGGCATACAACAAGCTTGCGCTGCGCGGTTTTGCCGCGGGCAGCCACGTGGTGCTCGATGAAAACTATATGGAAATAGACCGCGTGTATATGACGGACGGGGACGGCGACGCAAACGCGGTGGAAGGGCATGATTTCATCATGCTCGCGGACGGACACTACATCATTTCCAATTATGAGCTTACGCTGGTAGATAACATCCCCGCAAACCTTGTCCCCAACCCGCAGGGCAGCAAAGTTGTGGCAGCACATTTGCGCGAAGTGAAAGACGGCAAGGCGCTGCTCGATTGGTACAGCACCGATTACCCCGCGCTGTACGCGCTTTCCGAAGAAGGGTACCATGATTTCGCCAACAGCGAATCACAGCAGCCCGATTACGCGCATTTCAGTTCCATGGCAATCGACCCCAAAGACGGCAACCTCGTCTGTTCGTTCCGGAATATGAGTACCATACTGAAAATAGACCGGGAGACGGGCGACATCGTGTGGATGCTTTCCGGGCGGGGCGACCAGTTTGGCATGACGGCGGCGCAAAAAACATCCGGGCAAAGCACTGTCCGCTATGCGGAGGACGGTTCGCTGGTGATATTTGACAACGGCAGGGCCACAGGCCAAACGCGTATTTTACGGCTTACGCTGGATGAGCGGGCTATGGCGGTCGAGCGGTTTGAGGAGTTTGAAATAGAAGGGCGGTATACGGAATTTGGCGGCAACGCGGACAATATAAGCGGCGATGTTTTCTGTATCGGCTGGGGTATGTTCGAGGGGGAAGCGGCCGCGCTTACCGAGATCGATTTTGAATCCAACAAAAAACTGTTTGAACTAACGCTGCCCGAAGGGGTGTATACGTTCCGCTGCGCAAAATTCGAATGACCGAAAGGTATTATGAAGCATTTCAGGAAGGATAAACTAATTCGTATTCTATGCACCGTGGCGGGGATTTTGCTGATCGCCGACACGGTGTTTGTGCGTACGATTTCAAACTGGAACCTGGGCGTAATATTGCCCGCCTTGCTCGGCATACCGCTGCTGGTATACGGCCTTTTTAAGCGCAGGCTGGACAAATGGTTTGCGCGCGGCGCGGGAAAGGTTGTAAAATGGGTCTTTCTTTACGGTTACCTGTTTCTGGCCGTATGGGTTGTCGGCGCGAGCTGCGTGATGATGGCCGCCGCGCATGCCGCACCCGAGCAAGGCGCGCAGGCGGTGATCGTGCTGGGCGCGGGTATCCGTGGCGAACGAGTTTCGTGGACGCTGCAAAACCGCCTGGACAAAGCGGCGGAATATTTCAGCGAAAACCCCGGCACGGTGATCGTTCTTTCGGGCGGCAAGGGGGCCGGTGAGGATATCAGCGAAGCGCAGGCGATGGAGAAGTATATGGCTTCTATCGGCATCCCAAAAGAGGCGCTGATAAAGGAGGACCGCTCCACCAGTACAAACGAGAATTTCCGGTTTTCCAAAGAACTGCTGGATGCGCGGTTTTCCGCGCAGTACCGCGTGGTTTATGTTACGAATGATTTTCATATACTGCGCGCGGGCATGAACGCGAAAGAAGAGGGCCTCACCGCGGAAGGGCTTGCCGCAGCAACGCCGCCTTATATCGTGTTCAACAACTACCTGCGCGAATCGCTGGCGTTGCTGCACACGCTGGTGTTTGGGGCCGGGTTGTAGGAACGGGTGCTCGATAACCGCTGATTAAATGGAGATGAAATATTGCAGGGCGCGGCATCCTTGACGCGCCCTACACATTTTCTTCCAAATATGCAATTTGCCGGGCTGAAAAATTCTTCGCTTCGTGCAGAATGCAGTTACTTAAATCAGTCAGTGCTTACCTATTGTTGCAAAAACAATACTGCGTGCAAATCGCCATGCCCTCCAAACATCAAGGTTTGAATTATTTGCCGCTTTTTGCTATACTAAGTGTGCTTTAATGCGGCAAGGGGGAAATATGAAGCACACAAATAAAGCAAGGTTCATTACAGAAACGGCTGTGATAGCGGCCATTTACGCGGCGCTGACGCTCGCGCTCGCGCCGTTTTCCTTTGGCCCCATGCAGGTACGCGTCTCCGAGGCGCTGTGCGTGCTGCCGTTTTTTACGCCCGCCGCCGTGCCCGGCCTTTTTATCGGGTGTTTTATCGCCAACGCGACCACTGCGGGCATTGGTGTTTTGGATATGGTGTTCGGCAGCCTTGCCACGCTTTGCGCGGCGCTCGTTACCTATAAGATCAGAAACGGGAATAAATGGCTTCTGCCGCTGCCCAGCGTGCTGGTAAACGCGTTTGTGGTGCCGTGGATCTTGATCGTGCAATACGGCGTGCCGGACGCTTACTTTTATCTGGCGCTTACGGTGGGTGTTGGGCAGGCCATTGCCTGCTACGCGATCGGTATGCCGCTTTACTACGTACTGCATAGAAACAGAAGGGTGCTTTTTGCGCGATGAAACAGATTTGTGTATACGGCTCTTCCAGCGCCGCGCTGGATAAAAACTATTTTGACGAAGCGTTTGCCCTGGGAAAACTACTTGCGCAAAAAGGCTACGGCCTTGTGTTTGGCGCGGGCAATATGGGGCTCATGGGGGCGGCGGCGCGCGGGGCGCACAG
>DOMW01000101.1 GCA_003510345.1 Clostridiales bacterium
GCCACATCGCGAATGTGTTCCGCCACTTCCTGGCGCACGCCCCCGCGATTGTGCAGCACCCTGTCTACCGTTCCGCGGGATACGCCCGCCGCCTCCGCTACTTTTTTGATCGTTACCGCCATTTGCCGCCTTCTCTGATCCTACTCAAATGGATTTTCCGTCTTGTAAAGCATTCCCTTTGGCTGGTTGAACGCGATATCGCCCACGCCGAGATAATCAAACACCGTGTAAAGCGCCTTGCCGATGGAACCGAACGCCACCGCCCCATGGTGGGGATAGCGCTTCGCGATCAGCACATGGCGGTAAAAACGCCCCATCTCGGGTATGGCAAATACGCCGATGCCGCCGAAAGAACGCGTCTTGACGGGCAATACTTCACCCTGCGCGATATACGCCTGAAGCGACGTATCCGCGTTGCTGTGCAGCCGGAAAAATGTGATGGCCCCGGGTACGATATCACCTTCCAATGTGCCGCGCGTCACATCCGGCTCGCCGCCGTTTTCGACCAGCCTGTTCATAATAAGCTGATATTTCAGCGCACCGTCGCACAGCTTGCAAAAGGGCGTGTTGCCGCAATGGAAGCCCATAAACGTATCGCGCAGCGCGTACTTATGCTTGCCCTTGATCTCTTCTTCATAGATATCGGCGGGAACGGTATTGTTGATGTCGAGCAGCGTCACCGCGTCCTCCGTTATGCACGCGCCGATGTATTCGGAAAGAGCGCCGTAGATATCCACTTCACACCCCACCGGCATACCGCGCGCCGTGAGCCGGCTGTTCACATAGCACGGCTCAAAACCGAATTCCTTAGGGAACTCCGGCCAGCATCGGTTCGCGAACGCCACATACTCGCGCGCGCCTTTGTTTTGCTCCGCCCAGTCTAAAAGCGTAAGCTCGAACTGCGCCATGCGCGGCAGCATATCCGGGTATTTGTTGCCCGCCGCGCCCAGCTCCGCCGCCATATCGGCCGCGACGCTTTCGATCCGCGCGTCGCCTTTATGCGCACGGTACGACACGAGAAGGTCAAGCTCGGAATTTTCCTGTATCTCGATTCCCATGTCAAAAAGCGCTTTTATGGGCGCGTTGCACGCAAAGAAATCCTGCGGCCTTGGCCCGAACGTGATGATCTTTAGTTTGGACAGGCCAATGAGCGCGCGCGCCACAGGCAGGAAGTCCTTTGCCATTTGCGCCACTTCCTCCGCCGTGCCCACCGGATATTCGGGTATGACCGCCTTAAGCTTGCGAAGACCCAGGTTGTACGAGCAGTTCAGCATACCGCAATACGCGTCGCCCCTGCCGTTTATCAGGTCTTTTCCCGTCTCTTCGGCGGCGGCCGCATACAGCACCGGCCCGTCGAACTTTTGCACGATCAGCGTCTCTGGCGTTTCCGGGCCGAAATTGCCTAAAAACACGAGGAGGGCGTTGCAGCCCGCATCCTGCACCTCGCGGACGGCTTTTTGCATATCCATCTCGTTTTCCACGGTTGTCTTCGCTTCATACGCCGGAACGCCTATTTTTTCGCACGCGGCGCAAACCGCGCTTCTGCGGCGCTCGGAAAGCGAAATCACAAAACAATCCCTGCTCACCGCGATAACGCCAAGTTTCACCTCTGGTATGTTTTTCATTTTCTCCTCCATAGGCGCGTGGCCTGCTGTCCACTCACCCAAACACCTTGCGCAGGAACGGGATGCCGTTTTCCGCGATCGCTTCCGGCGATTTGGCAAACGGGCGCCACACAGAGGCCGCTTTCGCGATCTCCACGCAATCGGGCGTGAACGATTCGATCAGGCAGTAATCATCGTAGCCCGCATCCCGGAGCGCCGCCACAATGGCGGGCCAATCGAAGTTATCCTCGCCCGGCGTGCCGCGGTTGTTCGCGCAGCAATGAATATCATATATCTTACCTTTCGCCGAACGGATGGCCGCCGGTATATTGGATTCCTCAATATTCATATGGAATGTATCGAGCAGAAGCCCCACGCCCGGCATGTCGATGCGCGCAATGAGGTCGAGCGCTTGATCCACTGTGTTTATGAAGTCCGTCTCAAACCGGTTCAGCGGCTCGATCGCGATCTTTACACCCTTGTCGTTTGCGTAAGCGGCGCAAACGCGGAGGTTTTCCACCGCCCAGTCCCACGCCTGCTTTTTCTGGTCTTCGGTGCACTGGCGCGCCTTGCCAACCGCCGAATAAAACGGCCCGGCAATCACTTTCGCGCCGATTTTCGGGCAAAGGTCAACCGTATCCTTGATATACTGCACCCCTATTTTCCTGTATTCCGGGTTGTCGGAAGATACGTCCCGCGTCTCGCCCAGCGCGCCCACCACCGTTGGCGTTTCTATCCCCGTCACCTTTTTGGCCTCGTTCACCGCGTCCGTGGAAAACGAACTAAAATCTTCGGCGGCGATCTCATAAATATCACAGCCATACTTCTTTGCTTTTTCAAACTGCCCCAGCGGGTCGGAAAACGGCGACTGCCAGGCAAGTGAATTCATTCCAAATTTCATGTTGTTCCTCCTCTATTTATCCATTTTGACCCATGCGCCGCCCGCCTCGGAGCTGTCCACGCATTTGTTGAAAAAGTTCACGCCGTCGATGCCCATCGTGATCGTGGGGTAACCGTAGTCGTCCTCATTTACCTGTTTACCGGCTAGCTTGTCATACAGCGCGGCGCAGAAATCTTTGTAAATGTTGGCGAACGCCTCCGTAAGCCCTTCGGGGTGCCCGCAAGGTACGCGCACATATTTTTGCGCTTCGGGTGTAAGGTAGCCGCAGCCCCTGCTGTAGACCATCGGCGGCTTGCCGCGCAGCGAAACGCGCAGGTAATTGTTTTCCTCCTGCACAAACTCGATCGTCCCTTTTGAGCCGAAAATGCGTATTTTAAGCGCGTTGTCAAACCCGATGGCCACCTGCGACGTCCAATACATGCCCGTCGCGCCGCCACGGAAGCGCACAAGCGCCTCCACATTGTTATCTAAAACCGCGCCTTCGCTGAACACATCGAGGTTGCAGCAAAGCTCGTCTATCTCAAGGCCGGTCACATAATTCACCCAGTTCTCAATGTGCGTACCGAGGTCGGCCACGCAAGCGCCCCTACCCGATAACGCGGGGTCAGCGCGCCATGGCTTGTTGTCTTCGGTGATCGTGTCGAGGGAATCTAAAAGCCAGTCTTGCGGATATTCGCCCATGACCATGCGGATGTCGCCTATCACGCCGTTTTTCACGAGCTGGCGCGCCTCACGCGCCATCACATGCCCGGTGTAGGTATACGCCACACAAAACAGGCAGCCGTTTTCCTTTGCGATTTTTTTCAATTCCTCGCCCTCGGCCACCGTAAACACGAGCGGTTTTTCACACACAATGCTGATTCCTTTTTCAAGGAACAGCTTTGCCGCCGGATAATGGAAGCGGTTGGGCGTCACGATATCCACCCAGTCGAGCTTATCCGCCCTTGCGCCTTCCTTTTCCGCCATTTCCTCGTACGTTTCGTAATTGCGCGCGGGGTCTATCCCCAGTTCTTCCAGCGCCTGGTCGCGTTCCTCTTTTATATTGGAAAAACAGCCCGCTGCAAGCTCCGCTTCGTCATTCAGCCTGATCGCCGCCCTGTGCACCGCGCCGATAAACGCGCCCGGGCCGCCGCCGATCATGCCGTATCTCAGTTTCCTTTTTGCCATAACGCTCCCTCCTCACTCATTCGCCATCGCTTTGTCAAACGCGACGTCCGACGGCTTAAAATCGACCTTGCGCACAAACGCGGCCGCTTCCGTTCCGCCATATACACGTTCCATGCCGCTGTCTTCCCATTCCACGGAAAGCGGCCCGTCATAGCCATATTGGTTCAGTTCGCGTATGATCTCCTCAAAATTCACGTCGCCGTGCCCCAGTGAACGGAAATTCCAACCGCGCTCCGTTTCGCCGAACGTGATGAACGAACCCAAAATACCCGCCTTGCCATCCAGCGTCACCGCCACGTCCTTCATATGCACATGGTAGACGAAATCGATGAAATCGCGCAGGAAGATGGTCGGGTTCACGCCCTGCCACAATAAATGGGAGGGGTCGTAGTTAAAGCCCAGCGTCTCGCGGTAGTCAAATTCCTCGAGCAGCCGCGCTGCCGTGTAATAATCAAAAGCGATCTCGGTGGGGTGCACCTCAAGCGCAAACTTGATATCGTATTTGTCAAACTCGTCAAAGATGGGCGTCCACAGGTCTACAATCTCGGTAAATCCGGCGTCTATCATTTCTTCTGTCGTCTGCGGGAAGGAATACCAGTAAGCCCAGATAGGCGAGCCCATAAAGCCCGTGACCACGGAAACACCCATATTCTTCGCGGCCTGCGGAACATATTTCATACTTTCGACCGCCCACTTGCGGATCTCCTCCGGCTTGCCCGCGAGCGTGCCCGGCGCGAAATTATCCAGCCGGGGGTCCCACTTATCGCCTACGCACTGGCCGATCATATGGGAAGCAAGTGCCCATGTCTTTAGCCCGTACTTATCCATCGTGGCAAGGAGGCCGTCGCAATAGCTCTGGTCTTTCGCCGCTTTTTCCGGGTCTATGTGCGGGCCGCACATAATCTCCAGGCCGTCATAGCCCATTTCCTTTGCCAGCTTACACAGTTCTTCAAATGAAAGGTCTCCCCATTGCGCCGTCATCAATGTTACAGGTCTGCTCATATCTCTTCTCCTTTTAATATGGATTCGCTTTGGGCCGTCGCAGCCCTTATTACCTTAATAAATACTATACTACTTTTTTATAGACAAAGAAAGTGATCTTTAGCTGAAATACAGGATGGTTGAGCGTTTATTGGTAAGAATGGCAATGGCTGCCCCTCCGTTTGGAACGGACCGCCGGCCCCAAAGGCCGCAATGTTCGTGCTCGTGCACGCCAATAGGGTTAGTTTAATACAGTTTTTGCGCAATGTCAATGGTGGGGATGGACATTTTGTATATGGGGAAAGAATTATTATAATCGGCGGCACCGAACCTACGGTTATAAGGACTCCATTAAGGGCAAAGGCATGAACAATCGTGGGAAGTTATGTCTTATAACCCTGCAAAACTATCTCTTTATTTCGTATACTGGTCTACATTGTTGAACTACAAGTCTTCCCAGATAACTAAG
>DOMW01000008.1 GCA_003510345.1 Clostridiales bacterium
GCGTTCCGGCAGGGGATGCTGAATGAATATCATTACATCTTGAGCAATATCGACCCGGACGCCAACCAGCCCATCTTTAAACTGTGGATGGAAACGCTCTGATATGGGGTATTGCTTGCGGGAATACACGAAAATGATTGATAACTCTGATATGCTGATTCCTATGGAATGTAAATGCACAAGCGGGTAGCAAATCGCCAAACGGAGATGTAGAGGCAGGGCAGGCGACACAAGTAAAACCTTATTTTACATGCGCAAGTCTATGTATATGCAGTAGCCATTGCAATTATGATAAAAACATGATAAAATAACGATATAATTTGCAAGGAGGATGCATCATGGTGCAAATCAGGCCGGTATCCGATCTCAGAAATAAGTTTCCGGAGATCGAAGGAATCGTAAATAGCGGGAACCCTGTATATCTGACGAAAAATGGGCATGGGGCAATGGTCGTATTGAGCATAGAGGAATACGCGCGTTTGACAGAGAATGTAGAAAGGAAGCTGGACGAAGCCGATGTCATGGCGGCAAGATCCCCAAAACGCCTTTCTCACGATGAGGTGTTTGGTAACGTCAGGAGTGCGGTAAATGGGAAATAAAGAATACACTCTTTCCTATTTGCCGTTCTTTGAACAGGATTTGACGCAGGTTGCTTCGTATATCGCAAATGTATTACATAACCCGGAAGCTGCATTGCGGCTGATCGGCGATGTCGAAGAAGCGATAAAGGAACGGTTGGGGAATGCGGAATCATTCGAGCCATATCCATCGACAACAGGGCGCCCACATCCATATTACAGGATTTATGTTCGGAATTATACGGTCTATTATGTGGTCATAGATAACGTAATGGAAGTGCGGCGGTTGCTATACGGAGGCCGGAAGCAAGAAGAGAATCTGCTGGAATAAGATAAAGTAATTAGGGACAGACATGCACACTTCACCGCTCAATTTTGGGCGGTTTTTTTATGGGATTCTACCAAAAAATATGATAGAAAGGCGCTGAAAACGGAGAGCAAAAATACCGCTTTGAGAATCGCGCCGTCATTTTAGTTTTATCTATGGCGCCGGTTGCTTTTACGCTACCCTGCGTGGGCTTCATCCAACCGTTCCCGCCGTTCTATTTCATCGTCTACGGTGCCGCTTGTCACTTTGTAGTAGGGAGCCATAAAAAACTTCCCGTTTAAACCGGATATACTCTCTTCTGGGTCGCCGCCAGCCGCGAGTACGCGGGCGATGTCCAATATCCCCTTGGCCTGGCCGTAGCTGTCGTTTACAACCGAGCCGTCCAGATTCCCATTTTTGATTTCCTGCAACGCGTTGTCGTTTCCGTCTATTCCGAAAACCATAGGGCCGCCCTCCAGCATATTCCGCTCGGCAAGCGCGTCAATCGCACCCAGCGCCATGTCGTCGTTATTGGACAGCACTAGTTCTATTCCATCGCCAAACTGATCCAGCCATGCGTCCATTTTCGCCGCGCCGATTCCGCGCTCCCACTCCGCGGTGGAGGACGCCAGCAGTTCCAGAGGTGCGCCGCCAACCGTAAGGATAGAAACCGTGGCCTCCGTGCGGATCGCCGAATCTTGGTGTGTGAGCTCGCCCTCAAGCAGAACGTATTGGATGCGTCCGTCGCCGTTCTTATCCATATTGTCGCCGGTTCTGTACCGCTCCAGCACCAGTTCGCCCTGCATCTCTCCCGGTTGCCGCGCGTCGGCGCCCATCCAAATATTCTCCCACCCTACGGCGTCCGTCTCCGCAACCACCAAAGAGACACGGCGCGGCAGGGGAATCCGCCCGACCGCTTACACCCGTGTAAAACAACACGGGTACAAGCACTACGATGATGATAACGATAAACAAAACCAGATATTTCTTCACGCGTCCACCCCCTTTGAGCCGTCCCGCGCCTGCTGTACCGAACGCACGGGCAAGCGCACCCGTACTGTTGTGCCCGCGTCCGGCTCGCTTATGATCTGCAACCCGTATTCCCGCCCGAAGTACAGCCGTATGCGGTCGTTTACATTTTTGAGGCCCACGCCGTTCCCTTTTCCTGAAGCTGTTTCCGGCGTTTCCTCGGTTAGCAGCCTGTCCGCCGCCTCTTGCCGCATCCCCAGGCCGTTATCCGCCACCTCCAAATACAAGCCGCTGTCCTCGATATATGCCCTGATTGCTATTTCCCCTTCGCCGTCCATGTACTTCATGCTGTGATAGATGGAGTTTTCCACAATTGGCTGGAGCACCAGCTTAATTGTGGCGCAGTCCAGCGTTTCGGGCTGTATGTCCATGCGGTACTCAAACACATCCGAATACCGCGTCTGCTGTATTTTGATGTAACTCTCCACATGCGCCAGCTCGTCACTTGCGGGAATGATATTCGCGCCCCTGCTTAAGCTGATGCGAAACAGCGAGGAAAGCGAGGTCACCATGCGGATGGCGCCCTGGTACGCAGGTAATTATCCATATTCAGGTTCACCTGATCAAGCACCTGCATATTGTTCACGGAAAGCGTCTGCTCGGCAAAGCTGCTGAACTGGAAGGAATAAAGAAGTGTAACAACCAAGATGCCCACCACCACGATCAGCGTGAATGTGACCGAAATGACGTATTGCAGGCTTCTTCTGCGAAACAACGCTGTTGATTTTTCAAATATGCGCCTCAGGTTATCCACGCGCGCCCCTCCAAAGCTGTGTCACCGGCTGTCCTGGCTTCTGAATTTTGAGGGTGACACACCATATTTCTTTTTGAACACATAACTGAAATAATTCGGGTCGGGGTAGCCCACCCGCTCCGCAATCTCATAGGTTTTCATCGGGGTGGTGTTCAGCAAATCCACCGCTCTTTCCAGCCGCAAGTTAGTCAGGTACACGATGAAGTTTACGCCCTCCGCCTGTTTGAATACTTTGGAAAAATACGGCCCGGATACACTAAGCTGCCCGCAAATCCATTCCAGCGAAAGCGGCGGGTTTTCATAATGATTGGCAATGATGTCTTTTGCGCTGTCCGCCAGTTCCCGGCCGGTGTTGCTATGGATATTCCGGATCAGCCGGTTTGCCGTAACCGCGGCTTTTACCAGCCACTCGTTGATCAGTGTGTTTGAAAATGTGGCAAAAATATATTCTGGCGTGCTGCTCTCGCCAAAAACCTGTGCGGGCGGCAAACCATAGATATGCGCCATGCGCAAAAGCACCGTGTAGACCTCGAGCGCGAATAACTGAAACCCGGAATAGGGAACATTGCTGCGCTCCGCTTCGGCGAAAACCTTCGCCAGCACCGTGCGGATGCTGCCCTCATCCGACAGCTTCACCGCGTCCGCGATCGCGCGTTCATGCTGCTCGGCCAGATAAAACTGTTTTGCCAGTTCTGGCTCGATGTCCGTAATCACCATGCACTGGTCGTCTCTTGAGCCGCTGCAATACCCCAGTGCGTTGCGCGCTTCGGCAAATGCGGCGCCGGCGTCCGTGAGCGCCTCTTTCACTGAGCTGACGCCGACGCACATGTGCAGCATCACTGCCTTTTTCGCCACGCCGTAGACATCCCGCAGGCATTCGGTGAACAATGCCGTTTGATCTGCCCGCATATCGGCAAGTATCCAAACCTCGTCCTCTTTGATGAGTATGCGCGGGTCGAACCCGTTCCGCCGCAGCGTATCTTCCGCGATACGCCTGACAGAAAGCGGGATCAGCTCCTTCTGCTGCCCGAATAGGGCGGCGCTGTCCGTATGCCGCGCGATCGCCGCCACCCAGGCTTCGCCGGAAAGCGCGATGCCGTAGCGGGCCAGCCCCTCCCGAAGCTGGCGGTCTGTCAGTTTTGATTCCATCAGCCCCGAGAGAAACCGGTCGCGCAGTATGGGAAGCGATTCCTCATAGCTTTTGCGCAGCCCGTCGATATTCCTGCGCTCCTCCATCTCGGCGTCTATGCCGCTTTTCAGCCGCAGCAGCGCTTCCTCCATCTGCGCCGCGCTGATGGGCTTCAGCATATATTCCGTCACGCCCAGCCGTATAGCCCGCTGCGCGTATTCAAAGTCGTCAAAGCCGGATATAACCAACAGCTTGGCGGCGGGCAATGTATGCGAAATCGCTTCCAGCATTTGCAGTCCGTCCATATACGGCATTTTGATGTTCGTGATAATAATGTCCGGGTTGAGCCGCTCGGCTACCTCAAGAGCCTCCAGCCCGTTAGAAGCTTCCCCCACAAGCGCAAAACCCAGCTCCGCCCAATCGATGCGCACGATAATGCTCTTGCGCACTTTTTCTGCATCATCCGCTATCATGATCCGATACTGCGACATGTCGTTCATATGTCTCCCGTATGTATTATACCATAATCGAGTAAATTGATGGAAATGTATAACTGCGCCATCAGGATTAATCCTTCATAGCGCAGCTATACGGGGGAAAACAAAAGAGAAGGGTATGGATTATTTTCTGGTATATTTGGACATATCCACCGCTACGGCGACCGCGATGATAATGCCCTTTATCACCTGCTGCCACATGGGGCTTACGCCTATGAATTGCAGGCCGTACTGTATGACGGTGAATATGAGCACGCCGCTGAATATGCCGCTCACCTTTCCGATGCCGCCGTTCAGCGATACGCCGCCCACCACGCAGGCGGCGATGGCGTCAAGCTCGTAACCGTTGCCGTACTGGTTTGTCGCGCCGGCCGTGCGCGCGGCTTCCAGCACGCCGCCAAAGCCGTACAGGGCGGACGCGAGTATGAAAATACCCATGATGGTGGCAAACACGTTCACGCCGGACACCACCGCCGCTTCACGGTTGCCGCCGATGGCGTACACGTTTTTGCCGAAATTTGTTTTATTGAGCATAAACCAGATCACGCCTGTTACGGCGAGCGCGATGACAATTAATATGGAGATGCCGGGAAACCCGCCCGCTTCATTGGAAGGCGCTATTTTGTACTGCCCCAGCTGGGCGAAATCGTTGCGCACGCCGCCGATGGGCTGTGAGCTGTTCGGCTCCATATCAAAGTACAGCGAACACGCGCCGAATATGACTACCTGCACCGCCAGCGTGGCGATAAACGGGTGCATATTGAACTTCGCCACAAAAACCCGTTCACCGCGCCAAACGCCATACATGCCGCGATTGCGATCAATATGGGAATGATGACCGCGAGCTGTGGCATGTTGGGGAAGAACCTGTTGGCGTAATCCGGGTTTTGCAGCATAGACGCGCTTATCACCGCCGCCAGGCCGACCATACGCCCGGCGGAAAGGTCTGTGCCCGCGATGAGCAGCGTGAAGCAGATTCCGAGAGCGATAATCAGCCACGGTGAGGACTGCGTTAAAATATCCAGCACAACGCGGATCTGCATGAACCGCGGTTCCATCACCGCGATGACCACGACCAGCACAAGCAGCGAAATCATAATCGCCTTATCCAGCATAAACCGTTTTACAGTATCCCGGGAAAACGAGACCATCTCCCTTCCGGTAACCTGTTTTTTGGATAGTATTTTATTCAAACCCATAAAAATGAGCACAGCAGCCAGTATCCACATGAAGATCGGCAGGTCATAGACTTCCTCCCTCGGGAAAAAGTACCATACAATACCGCCCAGCACCGCCAAAACGACCGCGCCGATTGCATACAGCCTGCCCGGTTTTTTGTTACTGACAAGCCTTTCCGTATTTTCCATCCCTCAAATCCTCTCTTTCCGATCACATAAATTGCGTTGCATACTGCATAATGGATATGGAATCCGCCTCTTCCCGGCCTAAAATCGCCGTCTGCCTGCCCTCGCACATAACCATCACGCGGTCGGACATCCCCAATAGCTCCGGCATTTCCGAGCTGATCATAATAATCGATTTGCCGTTTGATACCAGATCGTGCATGATGGTGTAAATCTCATACTTCGCGCCCACGTCTATGCCGCGCGTCGGCTCGTCCAGTATCAGTATGTCCGGGTTGGTCAGCAGCCAGCGGGCCAGCAATACCTTCTGCTGGTTTCCGCCCGAAAGGTCCTGCATCTCCGTTTGCAGCGAAGGGGTTTTGGTACGCAGTTGGTCGTTTACGCGTTTTGCCGCTTCCCGCCGCTTTTTATCGCTGATCACACCCCCGTGGGTATAGTTTTTCTGGCTGGCGATCACCGCGTTATCCAACACCGACAGTATAGGGAAAATGCCCGTGGCGCGGCGTTCTTCCGTCATCAGCGCGATATTTTCCTGCTTGGCGCTCCGCACATTTTTGAATAGCTCTTTTGTCTTTTCCGCCATCCGTTTGTGGTCGATCGCGATCCCCCTCATGGGAAACCGCCCCAGCCATATGTTTTCCATCACGGGGCGAAACCGTATGGGGTGCAGTTCCTGGTGAATCATGGAGATGCCCAGATCCAGCGCCTCCTTGGAGTTGTGTATTTTTACCTTCTCGCCGTACAGGATGATGTCGCCGCTGTTTTCCTCGTAGATGCCAAACAGGCATTTCATCAGCGTAGACTTTCCCGCGCCGTTTTCGCCCATCAGCGCGTGCACCGTTCCGGGGCGCACCTTGAACGTAACATTGTCCAGAGCCTTTACGCCCGGAAAGGTCTTGGTGATGTTGTTCATTTCCAATACAAAATCTTTACTCAACGTACCCCGCCTCTTTTCCGCATCAATACATAACGCCGTCATTGCATAACGGACCGGAAAACCCCGGCGTGGGTTTCCCGGCCTGTTATTACCTGTTCACAGTTGAAGCAACTGTTTTACATGAAGTCTTGATAATTCTCCGCCGTTACCTTAATATAATCGATCCAAACGTACTTGCCGGTTTCGCTGGGGGTGCCTGCCGCGTCTACCAGTTGGTAGCCCACATTTGCCTCTGTGAGCGGTAGCCCAAGGGCGGAGCAGTTCGCGATCATAACCGTCGCGTTGCCCTGGTTTACGGCGTCATTCAAAACCGTACCAAGCAGCGTGCCTTCGCTCATGGCTTCAAGCGCAGGGGCGGTAGCGTCCACACCCACAACGGGGATATATTTCGCGGCGTCGCCCGTGTTGTAGCCCTCGGCCTTCAACGCTTCGATCGCGCCGAGCGCCATGTCGTCGTTATTCGCCAGCACAGCCTCGATATTTTCGATGCCGATGGAGGAGATGAAACCCTTCATCTTGTCGGTCGCTTTTACTTTATCCCAGTCGGCGTTGTCCGAACCGAGTTCTTCGACGCCGTAGCCCCTGTCTGTAATCGCCTTGGGGGCGTATTCGGAGCGAAGCGTGGCGTCCTGGTGGCCCTGCTCGCCTTTTAGTAAGATATACTGGATTGTGCCGTCTCCGTTTTTATCCGCGCCCGGGTTGGCGCCAAAATAATCGGCGATAATCTCACCCGACTGCGTACCCGACTGCTCGGCTTTCGCGCCTACATACCAAGTCTTGTCATAGCTCTTAAGGTCTGTCGCTTCGGGCTCGCGGTTGAAGAACACCACGGGCAGTCCCGCCGCCTTTGCCTTGTCGATGATGGGTGCGGCGGCTGTGCGGTCAACCGGGTTGATGGTCAGCGCCTGCACGCCCTTGGTGATGAACGTATCTACCTGCTCGTTCTGCGTGGGCTGTTTGTTCTGGCTGTCCACCAGTTCAAGGTTAGCGCTGATCTCGGCCGCTTTTGCTTCCATCGCGGTACGCACGCCCGTCATAAACGTGTCGTCATATTTGTAAATAGCCGAGC
>DOMW01000039.1 GCA_003510345.1 Clostridiales bacterium
TTAAGGTTTGCCTGGTTGTCGTCGACCAACATAATCGTCTGCCGCTTTTTGTTTATCATTAGATTCTCTCCTTCTATCTATAATCTATAAAAGTCCTTTTCGCATTTCAAAGAAATCATCCACCGCTTTTACTATTTGGGCCGGCTCCAGCGTCTTTAGCAGATATCCCTCCGGTTTCAGCGGCCGCACGCTCATTATGCTTTCCTTATCCCCCTTTTTAGTCAAAAATATAACCGGAATATCTGAAAAATCCGTTTCCGTCCGGATCATTTCCAGCACTTGCCTTCCATCTACCACCGGCATTTCATAATCCAGCAGCACAAGGTCGGGCTTGTTAAGCGTAAGGTATTTTATGGCCATTGCGCCGGAGTTGGCCAGAAACACACTGTACTTATTCTCCAGCCAGCCTTTTATGCTGCGCAGTATGGAACCGGAATCATCTACCACCAATATTTTCTTAAGCTTGCGGTATTCAATGATGTGTTCATGAATCGTTTCCGCTATTTTACTCACATGCACGTTGATGGGGCGCAGAAATTCGTGCCGCACGATATGCTTGGGAAAAACATCGTGCAGCACGTTTAAATCTTCCGCGTTCCCCAGTGTAAATACCGGTATATCCTCCATCAGCACATAGTCTTTCAGGTATAAAAGCTCGGCTGTCTGTGCAAGAATTTTTTCATCCACGTACAGCAGCATGGCGCCGACGGCCTGCTTACGTATATTGTTGATGTCGTCTATAACAGCGGCAACGTATAACATGCTGTAAGACATATCCTCCAGATATTTTTCCATGGAAAGAAGCAAGCCGCTCTTAATTTCTGAAACTACCAATAAATTATCCATAATACCCCAATACCCCTCCTTGCAAAACCACCATAATTTGACGCGCTCATTCGATCATTGCCAGTATAGCGTCAACCTGTTCCATCACCTCCAATATGGCCACATCCGCCATATATGCCCAAAGCAGCTCCATCGGTTTTGATAAATGCTCCGGCATAGTAAGGCTCTGGAGTTGCTTTGCAACCATATCGGCGCTGTCCAAATCAAATTCGTCCATCGCAGATTTCAGCTTTTTAAGAAGCGCGGCCAATTTCTCTTTGGAAGCCTCCCGCTTTTCCCGCCCAATGGTTTCCGCGAACGGCTCGAGGGCAGGCTTAAAACTTTTGTACATCCTTATCACAGCGGGCGCTTCCCGCGCCAGCGCTTCCGTATCCCCTTCGTTTCCGTACCGCTCCAAACGGGCAAACCCTTCCGAAAGCGCCCCCGCCCCAATCAGCCTTGCGGCAGTACACAGCGCGTGGACTTCTATCGTGAAATCGCGGATAAACCCATCGGCCAACAACTGCTCCATCCGGGCGGCCTTAAGGTCAATCAGCCTGTAAAAATCACCCAGCAGGCTGATGAACAGCTCGCCGCTTCCCGCATGGCGAACCCCTTCCCGGCTGTCAATGCCCTCGATAACGGGCAGCGGCGAGGCATCCTTTTCCGCGTCCTGCCCGCGCGGCGTCTGTTTTTGCAGCAGCGTTTCAGGCAGCCAGCGCAAAAGCTTGTCGCAGATATCCCGCATCTGAATGGGCTTTGCCACAAGGTCATTCACACCGGCCCGCGTAAGTTCTTCTTTCGCGCCGTCCGATCCATCCGCGGTCAAGGCAATCACAGGTACGTTTTGGTAATACGCCCCTTGCATGCGCCGCAATCGTTTGGCGGCCTCCGCCCCATCCATAACCGGCATCCTGTAATCCATAAATATAATATGATAGCGCTTTTTTTGTATCATATGAAGCGCCTCTTCGCCGTTTCGCGCCGTGTCGATATCCATAGCAAGGGGCCGCAGCAAACCCAGCGCGGCCTTTAGGTTTGTTTCGTTATCTTCCGCAATAAGAACCTTTGCGCCGGGCGCCGTAAAGCCAGCGGAGGACGCCTGCCCGCCTAGCAGGCCAAAGGATGAGAGATCGGAAAGGTCCAGGTTTATGATTTCCTCAAAAACCATGCCGTTGACCTGCTCGCGCAGCCAATCAATCAGTTCCCTGCCCCTTTCATAGCGGAAAGCCTCCAGCCGCGCCATCGCGTCGTCCACCCTGTCCATATTGAACGCCTCGCACGCCTCGCGCAGTTCCGCCAGCAGAGCCGGGTCTGGCTCGGCGGCCAAAGGCCTACACGCGACGCCGTCTATTTGATAAAGCGCCTTGTCTATTTCATCCAGCAGGTCGCCCGCCGCCTCTTCAAAAGCCGCGTGGCCGCGCCTTACGGCATCGATATCCCCCGCCTTTGCAGCAGCTTCCAGCCTTTCGGCCATTCCGCCGGTTTCCTGCGCGCAAATGCCGTAGCTGGACCCTTTGATCCCGTGGATAACGATAGCGTACTCTTCCATGTTTTCTTCCGCGATATACTCACGCAGGCCACTTAAAAGCGAACGCGTATTTATGGCATAAGAGCGCAGCACGTCCACAAAAACCAACTCGTCACCACCAAAGCATTCCAGCGCCCTGCGCAGGTCTATGCCTTTTATCGCTATGCCATTTGACAGCAAATCTACACCACCGGCATACATATACCTGCTTTCAGACGTTTTTTGCCCTTCCCCCGCTTCCTGCTCGAGTGCTTTATCCCTAACCCAACGCCGCAGCACCGCGTCCAGCTTGATGATATCTATGGGCTTGGAGATAAACGCCTGAAACCCCTTGCTCAAAAACATTTCTTCACTTCCGGAGATGGCGTTGGCCGTCAGCGCTATGATGGGTATATTCCGCGCGTAATCCGTCCCTATTTCCTCCCGGATGATCCGCGCCGCCTCCACGCCGTCCATACCCGGCATCATATGATCCATGAAGACAGCGCTGTAACGCGGGTTTTCCGCGCGTATCATTTCTATTGCCTGCGGGCCGCTGACCACGCAATCTATTTTCAGTTTGTAGGGGTTTAGCATGCCCCTGACAACGTCGAGGTTTGTCACAACATCGTCCACAACCAGCACACTGGCATAGGACAGGTTTATACGCGCCAGCTTTGCTATCTTATCGCGCTTGGAAAGCGTATACCGCAAATTCATAAGGCTGTCCGCCACAGCTTTGCCGATCGGCAAATCGGACGCGGCCTCCTGGCGGAGGCGCAGGTAAAAGGCCGTGCCCTTCCCATACTCGCTCTCTACCGTAATCGTGCCGTCCATCATGCCCACAAGGCGCTTGGTTATGGCAAGGCCCAGGCCCGTGCCCTCCACCTTGCGGTTTGTTGTTTTATCCACCTGATAGTAATCCGCGAAAAGCTTTTGTACATCTTCCGGCTTGATCCCTATGCCGGTATCCCGCACGCTGGAAACCAGCCATACGCTGTCCCCCTCCCGCTCGAACGCGAGCCGCCACTCCACTGTTCCGGCTTCCGTATATTTAAAGGCATTGGAGAGCAGGTTATTGAAAACCTGCTTCACGCGCAAGTCGTCGCCCAAAAGAGTACCCGGCAGGTTTTCATCCAGATACAGCCTGAATGTGACAGGTTTTTCCCCAATGCGCACGATATTCAGCGTCACTACATCGTTGATAAGACTGGGCGTATCGTATTGGGTGGGGTACATCTCAAACCGCCCGGATTCTATCTTGGAAATATCCAGTATATCATTGACAATACTTAAAATAGTCATACCGGAATTGTGTATCTTCTCAAGCTTGTCTTCCGCCTCGCCCCCCAGCTCGCCGCTGTCCAGCATAAGCTCCGAAAGCCCGACTACCGCGTTTAACGGCGTGCGTATTTCGTGGCTCATGTGCGCCAGAAAATTGCTTTTTGCCTGTGAATCCGCTTCCGCGCTCTCCCGCAGCGCCGCTAATTCCAAAAACGGCTTTTTAATGAAATTGGAGGTAACGACTGCCGCCCCAAAATTAAGCAGGCAGCATATTGTGGCGATCAAAAAAAACCCCCTGTCTATATCGTTTATCGGGCTTTCGGAAAGCGGCGCGACGATCCCGAGAAACCAGCCTTCGGCAGAGCCGGAAACCGGCCTGTACGCGCATATGCGGGAAACTTCGTCCATAGAATAATAACCGATGCCCCTGCCGCCCTGCGACGCTTTTGTTAAAATACCGGCCACCTGTTCGTATTGCGGGTCTTCCCGCGACTGTATAATAAAATTTTGGCGGTTTTGCACCCACTCCGGGCGAATATTCGCGATAACGTACCCTTCGTTGTCGTCAATAAATATATGCCCCGTCTCCCATATTTTGTATTGCGACACCAAATCGCTGAAATACGCGCCATCCATCGTCAGCACAAGAATATGATCCGGCGCGCCCGGAATGGGCGCCGAAAGGTATAACGCCACCCCGCCATCTGTCGGCACGGTGGAGGTAAAGGCCGTTTCACCCAGAAACGCCCTTTGGACAGATTCATTTTCCAGTATGGCGGGAGAAGCCGGGGTTTGCCCTGCCGAGGCGGCCGCTTCGCCCTGCCTGCCGAGGGCAGACATACCTGTAAATTTTGGATACTGCGAAGCCTGCGCCTCTAAAATCCCTGTCCAGTCCGCCGGGTCTGCCCCCGCGAGGCTGCTTGCGGCATCCGCCGCTTCATCCCGCAGCGCATCGAGGTCGGAACTTATAAACCGGTCCGCTATATCCGCGACGACCAGCATGTCGGCTTCTATATAATCCTCTACGCGCCCTTTAACATAGATCCTGCCCGCCAGAATGCCGAGGATAATAATCACAAAGTTTGTCGAAATAATAACCAAAATTGTTCTGGCCCGTATACCCATATACGCCGACCTCCTTGATGCTCTGCCCATATTGCCGCATATCTTTAAAACTCGTGCTTTGTCAAGTTGCCCCCGGCAGCCCAAACTTCTTAAGAAGGCTGCCCACATCAGCGCCGCCTATTTGCTCGAACGCCATATCATTTATCTGGTCGCGCAGCCACGCGACAAGCTCTTCCCCTTTTTCGTAACGAAAAGATGCAAGCCGCGTCATTGCTTTGTCCACACCGTCCATATCGAAAGCCTCGCAGGCGGCACGCAATTCCGCAAGCAGCGCAGGGTCGGGCGCGGCGGCTGCCGGTTTTCCCGCCCGGGCGTCTATTTCAGTAAGCGCGCCGTCTATTTCATCAAGCAGCGCTTCCATGCTTTTTTCAAACGCGGCGTGATCGGCCTTTACCCTGTCAAAATCACCGGCTT
>DOMW01000299.1:0-3054 GCA_003510345.1 Clostridiales bacterium
CTCCTTGACCCCAAAGGAATACTCATAAGCAAACACAAGGTATTTGCACAATAAAATACGGTTTCGTATTTGAGCGGACATATCTAGTCGGAGCATAGACAGCCCTTGTTGAACTACCGCCCGCAAAATGACTGGGAAAACGTGCGGCCTGCATTGATCAGCAGTCACAGTCGTAACCACAGTTTCACATGGATGCCTATATGCACGCCCAACCGCCACCCAAAAGTTGACAGGACAAGAAAAACATGCTATCATCGCCTTGAATAAATTATACGAAGAAACGGAGAAGGTACATGCGCTAAATTTCCCCACCTGATGAATTCATTCTGTTCCGCAACGCGCCGGCAAACGCCGTGCTTTTTGTGGACGCGGGGAAATTGACGATATGCCTTCCGGCCGTTTTCGGGCTACCGTAACACGATACTGTGGCGCCGTGGGGATATCTTTTCCCACGGCGCTTCTTTTATACAGAGGAGGTATCCTGTTATGTCATTGATACAGGTGAAAAATTTAACATTTGCCTATGAGGGCAGTTACGACAATATATTTGAGAATGTCTCCTTCCAGATCGACACGGACTGGAAGCTCGGGTTCACCGGCAGGAACGGCAGGGGAAAAACAACATTCCTGAAGCTGCTCATGGGCGAATACCCATACAAAGGAACGATCAGCGCTTCCGTGCGGTTCGATTATTTCCCCTTTACCGCGCGGGACGAACGGGACAGTGCTATGGACGTGGCGCTTGCTGTGAGCGGCGGCAAGGAGTGGCAGGCGCGAAAGGAGTGCGGGCTTCTTGAGGTGGGCGAAGATGCGCTGGCCCGCCCGTTCGGCACGCTGAGCCACGGCGAGCGGACGAAAGTGCTGCTTGCCGCGCTCTTTTTAAGGGAAAATCATTTCCTGCTCATAGACGAGCCCACCAACCATATCGACGCGCATGGCCGCCGCGTGGTCAGTCGTTACCTAAACGGAAAAAACGGCTTTATACTCGTCTCGCACGACCGTGCTTTTTTAGACGGGTGTATCGACCATGTGCTGTCCATCAATAAGGCGAACATAGAGGTGTGCAAGGGAAATTATACCGGCTGGCTGCAAAACAAGGAGATGAGGGACGGCTACGAGTTTACCGAAAATGACAAGCTCAAAAAACAGATCAAAAAGCTCACTGCCGCCGCGCGCCAGTCGGCAGATTGGTCGGACAAGCTGGAAAAAACAAAAAAAGGTACGCGGATAGCGGGGCTTCGGCCCGACCGTGGGCACATTGGCGCACAGGCCGCCAAATTGATGAAGAAATCAAAAACAACGGAAGCGCGCAAAGAAAAAGCGATTGAGGATAAATCGCGGCTTTTGAAGAATGTGGAACAGGCGGACGACTTGTTCTTGCAGCCGCTCAACTACCATTCCGAATTATTGGCGGAGGCGGTCGGGCTTTCCATCGCGTATGGCGGGGAACCAGTCGTTTCCGACCTGTTTTTCACTGTAAAGCGGGGTGAACGCATCGCGCTCAGCGGGAAAAACGGCAGCGGCAAGAGCAGCCTGTTAAAGCTGATGGCGGGCGAGCCGATCCCGCACACAGGTACATTGCGCATGGCAAGCGGGCTTATTCTCTCTTATGTGCCGCAGGATACCTCGTGGCTCTCCGGCAGCCTCGACGCGTTTATTGCTTCCAGTCAGGCAGATAAGAGCCTGTTTTTGGCATTGCTTCGGAAATTGGATTTTGAACGGGGTCAGTTTGAAAAACGCATGGAGGAATACAGCGAAGGGCAAAAGAAAAAAGTATTGCTCGCGATGGGCCTGTGCAAACAGGCGCACCTATACCTGTGGGACGAACCGCTCAACTTCATCGACGTGCTTTCGCGCGCGCAGATCGAACGGGCGGTACTGCATTCCCGGGCGGCAATGGTGTTCGTGGAACATGACATCGCGTTCTCGGAGCGCGTGGCGACGCGCATGCTTTCGCTTTGACGCGGCACAAAAAATAACATGTCACTCATACCAACCCGTAAGGGAACCATAGTGCAGCACATGCCTGTTTGCGGCGGTCAGGCTTCCCCCTCTGCCTGCTTACGCGTGGCACATTGCTCAAACAAGCCGTACAGCTCTGGCAGCGTTTTACTGAGCCGCACCACGCGGTGTTCCCCGCACGACAAAAAGCAATGCGTGCTCTCGCCTGTCGTTTTAAGCTCGCCTGTTTCATTGTCTTCTATACGGTAGCCAACCACCAGCCGGGCGGGCGTCAGTTCCTTTATCGTCACATGGATGCGCATTGTGTCGCCATACCGCACCATTGTTTTATACCGGCACCGCACTTCCAGCACAGCGATATCCACACCGCCCGCAACCACTTTGTCGTACCCGAAGCCGAGTTCATTCATAAAATGGATCCGCGCTTCCTCAAAGTAGCGGATGTAATTGGAATGGTGGATAATGCCCATTTGGTCGGTCTCATAGTAATTTGCTTTGCGAATAAATGGCTGTACGTTCATGTCAGTTCAGGTCCATAAATTGCGCTGTGATGCCGGGAAGGGCATTTAAGGATTCCATCATCTCCTCAACCTGCGCAAGCTCGCCGCACAAATGAAGCACGATTAACCCGTCTGTCGAACAGGAGTTGCCATCCGCTTCGTGCAGCCCCAGGCGCGCCTTAATATTGCACCCGTGGCCGGTCAGCGCCTCCTGCAATTTAAGCGCGTTAGACGTGCGGTTATCGACCCTGATCCCTACAATAAAATAACAAGACATAGTAGTTCCTCCTCGCTTTATTGGTTCTCATGGCAATTTTAACTTGTGATACGTATCAGTATAGCACCAACCGCCGGGGCAATTCAAGTTTTGTATAAAAATGGGTGAAAATAGGGGCATGTCTGCTGTGCTTTTTTAAGGCGCAGGTAATTGTTGATTCATGCAGGCGGCGCGTCTTTCCAGTCATTTTGCGGGCGGTAGTTCAACAAGGTGTGGCTGTGCCCAGTTAGGAAAACGGGAGTTGAACTCGCCCCGCGCAACTGATTAAACGGAAACATTTTTCATCGTGGGCAGGTATGACGCTGCCGCTGGGCG
>DOMW01000299.1:3104-7799 GCA_003510345.1 Clostridiales bacterium
TCGGCGACCTTAGTTATCTGGGAGGGTTTGATGTTCAGCAATGCAGACCAGCATACGGAATAAAGAGGTAGTTTTATAGGATTGTAAAGCATGGCTTTCCGCAATTGTGTGCGTCTTTGCCTTTGAGGGAGTTTTNNNAGGAATACCCAAAAGCAAGCGCAAGATATTGGCACAATGTAAATACAGTGTTAATACGGGTTCGTATTTGGTCGGACATGCCTATGTGTCAAGGATACGAACTCTCTTTAAAGCAGCAATTACATTGCCAAAAACCGCCGCTCACCCTATCCAAAGCCCGCCCGCGCCATCGACCGTAAACACCGCGCGCTCCGTTTCGTATTGGCCGCCGTAGACATCCTCTATCATAAAGCCATACAGATATTCCCCTTCGGGAAGCGCCCCCTGTGTAAATTCCATTCCTTCCGTGACCACTATGGGCGTGCCTTCCACAGATTCCGACTCTTCTCCGGTATCGCGGTCAACCGCGCGGAAAAGAGGGATCAGCGTATCACCCGGCTGCGGTTTTTTTATTTCGCGCGCGGACATGCCCGTGTCGGCGTCTATGCCGGCCCACACACCGATCATCTCATAAGCCCCGCCGCTTGCGCTGGGCGTGTACGATATGCGCAGATTGGTCGGCTCCCCGTTCAGCAATACCGGCGTGGTATACAGGCTATAGCCTTCCGTTTGCTCCAGCGGGAAGAGCAAAAAAGGCTGCCCCAAAAGCGTGGCCCATGTACCGGCAAAGTTATCGCGTACCGTCCCGCTTTCAAAATCCACCGTCACGTCCCGGCCAAAGCCAAGGGAATAGAGCGCGTCGCCTGCGTCATAATACAGGGCGGAGGAGACCGATTGCACAATATCCAAACTCTGCGGTGCGATCTGCATCTCGTAGTGCGAATCTGCCGAAACGGCGGGTTCCCGCGCGATCTGCACCAGCCCCTCACCGCTTTCCAGCAGGTCGACCTTGCTTTCGATCAAGTCGCGTACATAAGCGAGATAGCCGGGCGTAGGCGCGATCTCTTCATAAAGCGCGATGTCTTCCCGCCGCGCCGTCAGCGGATAGAACACCGAAAGCCCGCTTGCACCGTTGCGGCTTTCACCGGCCACGTCGTATACCACCGCGCGCGAAAGCGTTTTTTCAAGCGTATCCGCCTGCTCCGGTATAAGCGCTTTCATTTTGCGCACAAGGTCGCCCATATCCACCAGGTTGGTGTACCCTTCCCGCGCGGAGCCGCCGCCATAGCTTTCCGCCTTGCCCGCGCCGCGTACCGCCTGCGCAAACGCCTGCGGGTCGTCTATTGTCTGGTGCAGCGAACGCGCCACGTTGTTGAACGCGAGCAGCACAGTATCGATCGCGGAAAGGTCTATCAGCGATTGCGTCACCCAGCCGCCCATATCCGTATTTTTGCATTTAGCGTAATACGCGTCGCAGATGACGGCACCCAGGTCGCCGCCGGTGGCGCGCGGCGTATCCGAGAGGTATTGCATAGACAAACGGTAATCCCATCCGCCGGAAGGCTCCACTTCCTCGCTCGCCACCATATACCGCGCGTGCGTGGCCAGTATATTCGCCACCTCCAGCGTCGCCATCAGGCAAGTATCGAACCCGATCAACTCAAACTGATCCGTCATAGCAGGATATATGGCTGTAAGCGCCTGGTCAAGCTCGGGCAGTGTGAGCGCGTCGCGGCCATAATGCTGGTCGTATTGCGTGCCCACCATGCTGCCGCCGCCGTGGTTCCAGAACAGCAGCGCCATTTTTTCCGCCGGGTACTCGCGCACCCCCCACGAAAGAAAGGAAGCGAGTGTTTCCGCCTCGCCCATGCTGGCACGCGGCAGTTCGGAAAGCAGGGAAAGCCCGCCGTCTTGCACACGGAACCGCTGGAGCTTGTCCGCTTTAATGCCGTCGGTATGCCATTCCTTTGTACCACCCGTTTGGATGATTATATTCACGTTTTCGCTTAAATTTACACCGAACAGTTCATTTAAATTATCTGTCGCCCGTTGTTCTTCCGATTCCAGATCCGTCCCGCACATATAAATAAAAACCGTCCAGGTATCGGGTTCCCCCATAGGAACCGCGTTCAGACGGCGTGGCCGTTCTATTGCATAATCACTTAAGACTACCTCTTCCGGCTCCGGCGCGGCTGTTTTCCGCGCGGGCGGTTGTGCCGTTTCCCGCAAAACGGTGGGCGCGGGCTGCTCCTGCGATGTCACCACCGTTTCGGACGGCGCGGGCTGCTCCGGTTCCATAGCGGCGCAACCCAAAAGACACACGGCAAGCACTGCCGCAACAAAGGCGAATAGGGCTTTTTTCAGCTTATACCAATCACATTTAAAAAGCATTGTATGCTTTTTATAGCGCATAAAGCGCGTTTGTGATGGCACGAAACGAGTTCCGCGCTTTATTTGCGCGGAACAAATCACGCGCGGGCGCGCGGGTTTCACAAGTTTTAACTTGTGGTTAGTATTAGGCATACTATTTTACCTGAAATACCGCACACCGCTCGCAAATATCTTCTGGTCGTACTCACCCGGCACGTTTTTGGCGGTCATCACGCCCGCCCGCTCGCTGTGCCCCATCTTGCCCAGCACGCGCCCGTCCGGGCTAATAATTCCCTCCACCGCTTGCAACGAACCATTGGGGTTTGCCGCGATATCCATAGAAGGGTTGCCGTCCATATCCACATACTGCGTGGCGATCTGCCCGTTTTTCTCCAGTTCGCGCAGCTGCCGCTCCGCCGCTACAAAGCGCCCTTCCCCGTGCGACACGGCGACCGTATGCACTTCGCCCGGCTTGCATCCCATTAACCACGGTGACTTTACGCTGGTCACGCGCGTGCGTACCATGCGGGAAACATGCCGGCCGATCGTGTTAAACGTGAGCGTGGGGCTGTCTTCCTCCATATCGCGTATCTCGCCATACGGCACAAGCCCCAGCTTAATAAGCGCCTGAAAGCCGTTGCAGATGCCCAACATCAGCCCGTCGCGTTCTTTTAAAAGGCGCATGGTCGCGTCCATCACCGCTTTACTCCTGAATGTCGTCGCGATGAATTTCCCGCTGCCGTCCGGTTCGTCGCCGCCCGAAAAGCCGCCGGGTATCGCCAGAATCTGCGCGTTCACTATTTCGCTTACAAGCTGCGCCACACTCTGCTCGATATCGGCGGGCGAAAGGTTGCGCATGATCACGACGCGCGGGATCGCCCCCTCGCGCGCGAAAGCCGCCGCCGTGTCGTATTCACAGTTTGTACCCGGAAACACAGGGATGACCACGCGGGGGATTGCCGTCTTTATGCTTGCGATAAACGTAGGCGCGGTTTTATAGAGCGGCGTTTTCACACTGCCCGCGTCCGCCGTCTTTGTGGGGAACACACCCTCAAGCGTGCCGATATACGCGTCTATCGCGCTTTTTAGCGGCACTTTATCGTCGCCCGCCCAAATGAACGGTTCTTCGGTCACTTCGCCGACCAATTGGAAATCCGGGTCGTTTATTTGGGCCGCTTCCACCATGATTGCGCCATACCACTTGCGCGTAAGTTTCTTTTTGCTTTCGCTTGCGAGCTTCACGCCAAAGCCGCCCCCCATAGCGCATTTCGCCGCCCCGGCCAGCACGCCGCCGCGCCCCACCGCCCATGCGGAAAGCACCGCGCCGCCGCGAATGAGGCCGGTGAGCTTCGCGTATTTCGCGCGCGCGTCGTCCATATCGGGCAGGCCGTCTTCGTTGCGCCGGATATCGAGCAGGTAAATGGTACTGCCCGCCCGCTTGAACTCGGGCGTAATGACGTCGCTTGCCAAAACGGGCGCGACGCAAAAACTGCACAGCGTGGGCGGCACGTCGATATCGCGGAAGCTGCCGCTCATCGAGTCCTTACCGCCGATTGCCGCGATTTTAAGCTCCTTTTGCGCCCAATACGCGCCCAGAAGCGCGCCCAGCGGCTTGCCCCAGCGTTCGGGCTTGTCGTACATCCGTTCAAAATACTCCTGCAACGTCAGCCAGCAGTCTTCCGTTCTTCCCCCGGCGGAAACAACCTTTGCCACACTATCCAGCACGGCATATACCGCACCCAAGAACGGGCTTTTACTCGTCAGATACGGGTCGAGCCCATAGCTCATAAGCGTCGCCGTTTGCGCCGCGCCACCGTCTACCGGCACTTTTGCGCACATAGCCTGCACGGGCGAAAGCTGCGCCGCACCGCCGAGCGGCATCGTAACGCTCGCCGCGCCGATCGTGGAATCAAACATCTCTATCAGGCCTTTTTTCGAACAGATATTGAGGTCGGCGAGCAGGGAAAGCAGCGTTTCTTCCATCGTCTCCTTCACATCTTCCTCAAAAATGCCTTTTGTGCCGAATTGTTTTATCTTTGCCTGCGCGTGCTGCGTCGCGCCGTTTGAATCTAAAAATTCGCGGGAGATATCCACAATGGCCGTTCCGTTCCAAAAGAGGCGCATACGTTTGGTATCCGTCACCGCCGCCACCACAGTGGCTTCCAGATTTTCCTGCGCGGCGAGCGCCAGCACATCCTTCACGCTCACCGAAGCGACCACCACCGCCATGCGTTCCTGCGATTCGGAAATGGCAAGCTCGGTGCCGTCCAGCCCCTCATATTTTTTGGGTACGGCGTTAAGGTCGATATCCAGCCCTTCCGAAAGCTCGCCTATGGCCACGCACACGCCGCCCGCGCCAAAGTCGTT
>DOMW01000060.1:0-1051 GCA_003510345.1 Clostridiales bacterium
TTTTTGATGCTCGCCGCCACATACCCCACTTCGCCCGCGCGTAGTTTTTGGGTAGGCAGCAGCATGGGCGTAAACACGCCTACCTCCGTGCATTCAAACGTCTTGCCCACCGCCATAAATTTGATCTGTTCCCCGGCCGCGACACTGCCGTCAAACACACGCACATAACTGATCGCGCCTTTATAATTATCATAAAACGAATCGAACACCAGCGACTTTAACGGCGCACGCTCGTCTCCCATGGGCGGCGGCAGTTTGTCTACGATTGCGTCCAGCACCGCCTGCACGTTTTCACCGCTTTTCGCGCTGATACGCGGCGCGTCCGCCGCTTCCAGCCCCAGCACGTCTTCTATCTCCGCGGCAATTTCGTCCGGCCGCGCGCCCGGCAGGTCTATTTTATTGATAACCGGTATGATCTCAAGGTTATGGTCCATCGCCAGATACACATTTGCCAGAGTCTGCGCCTCGATACCCTGGCTGGCGTCTACCACCAGCACAGCGCCCTCGCACGCGGCAAGCGAACGCGACACCTCATAGGTAAAGTCCACATGCCCGGGCGTATCGATCAGGTTCAGCTCATACTCCGCGCCGTCTTTTTCATAGATCATGCGTACCGCCTGCGACTTTATCGTGATGCCGCGCTCGCGCTCAAGATCCATCGTGTCCAGGAGCTGTTCCTTGATATCGCGCCCCGCGACCGTACCCGTCATTTCGATCAGCCTGTCCGCCAGTGTCGATTTGCCGTGGTCGATATGCGCTATGATACAGAAATTCCGTATATTTTCTTTATAATCTTTACTCAATCGTGATAACATCCTTTGTAATACCGGCGTACCAACGCCTAAACTTCCGTGTATATTTTACGCAAGTGGTGCGCAAAAAGCAACACAATTCGCTTGCGGAACGAAAATATCTTTGACACGCGTTTGTGTCGTATTAATTCTATTTTAACAAGACAGAAATAAGCGAGAGATTACAGAAATATCTCACAGTTGTTTTTTAGAGCAAATTAACTTAACGTTGGGCAAGTAGGTTTGAGCAAAATTGGTTT
>DOMW01000060.1:1161-3514 GCA_003510345.1 Clostridiales bacterium
GCCCCTAAGAACCCCAAAGCAACACCAAAACTTTAGAGGAATACCTTAATAAGGGAGTTTTTAGAACCGTAGGTTCTAAACCGCCGGAGACCCCGGTGTTTGCTAACGACATCATAAATAAAAATTCATTTTTGCGACATGTGCATTTGCGTGAGCAAAAATAACCTTATCCGTGGAAAGCCCACGAAAGGGGGCGGAACCCCTTTCGTGCAGGACGAGACTAAAACGCACTTTTTAGAAACACCCCAAAATCGTTTTAGGAACGGGCGTTGTATGTAAGGCTATACATGGGATACATTGACCCAAAAGGAATACCCGAAAGGCAACTGCGGGATATTTAGACAATCCTGCACTTTTGCGGTGCTTTTAAAATATGATTTAGTATAAAGCGGTATTATTTTTTACCACACGGCACACTATTCGTGATATAATTATGTTAGGCGTTATGAGCAGCCTTAACAATTGTCAGTCGTAAAACGGAAGGGGTAACACAGCATGTCGGAGTCAATATATAAGCAGAATTTTGAGAAATGGAAGACCGCGCTTTTGGGGACGGAGTACGAAGCCGAGCTTTTGGAGCTGGAAAAGGACGCGGAGAAATGCGCGGATAGTTTTTACAGGGATCTTGAATTTGGCACCGCCGGTATGCGCGGCGTGCTCGGCCTCGGCACAAACCGGATGAACATATTTAACGTGCGCCGGGCGACGCAAGCGCTTGCCGACCTGATAAACGAACAAAACCAGGCGCACAGGGGTGTCGCCATCGCGTATGATACGCGCCATATGAGCGACGTGTTCGCGGAGGAAACAGCCGGCGTGCTCCTCGCGAACGGTATTCACGTTTACATGTACGACAAACCGCGCAGCGTGCCGCAGCTTTCGTTCGCGGTGCTTGAGTTGAACTGCTTTGCGGGCGTGGTGATCACGGCCAGCCATAACCCGTCGCAATACAACGGGTATAAAGTGTACGGTGAGGACGGCGGGCAAATGGCCACCGCCGATTCCGCGAAGATCACACAGTACATCGAACGTATAGAAGACCCGTTCCATATCAAAACACAGATGCTTGTCGCCTCGGACCGCTTTAACCATATCGGCCGTTCGGAAGATTTCGTCTATTATTCCAAAGTGGAAAACTTGATCATAAACAAAGAGGCCGTTCAAAACCAGGCGGGCAAAATAAACGTCGTATACACCCCGCTCCACGGCACCGGGCTGGGGCCTGTGCGGCACGTGCTGCACGATATAGGCATCAAAAAACTGCATATCGTGGCCGAGCAGGAAATGCCGGACGGCGATTTCCCCACGGTGAGCGCGCCCAACCCCGAAAACCGCGAAGCTTTCGACCTCGCATTCCTGCTGGCGAATAAAGTGGGCGCCGACCTCGTTTTGGCTACCGACCCCGACTGCGACCGCCTGGGCATTGCCGTGCGCGGTACAAGCGGCGAGTTTACCGTGCTCACCGGCAACCAGATCGGCTGCCTGCTGCTCGATTACGTGCTCTCCCAAAAACAGCCGGGCTTTACCGGCGATGAATTCGTGGTAAAATCACTGGTCAGCACGGATATGGCGGACGTCATAGCGAAGCAATATAATGTGGAGATGCGCAACGTCTATACCGGGTTTAAATTCATTGCCGAGCAGATCAAGCTTTCCGAACAGCAGGGCGCGGGCAAGTTCCTGTTTGGCTTTGAGGAAAGCTACGGCTACCTCTTTGGTACGTTCGTGCGGGATAAGGACGCCGTGCAGGCTTCCATGATGGTTGCCGAAATGGCGTGCTTTTACGCGGAGAAGGGTAAGACGCTTCACGACGCGCTGCTCTCCCTGTATGAAAAATACGGCTGGTACAGTGAAGTGGTCATTTCTCAAACATTGGAAGGGCAGGAGGGCATCCGCAAAATTATGAACGCGGTGGAAACGCTGCGCGCGGATTATCCCGAGAGCATCGGCGGTTTTGAGGTGCTTTCCATTTATGATTACAAGACCCAGACATTTACCGATAAGAAGGCCGGAAAAACCACGCCTATCAATATGGACAGCATGAACGTGCTTTCGTTCACGCTCGAAGGCGGTAGGTTCATTGTGCGCCCTTCCGGTACCGAGCCAAAGCTCAAGACTTATCTTTCCGTTTCGGCGGGCGACGCGGCCACGGCGGAGGCGCGGCTTGCCAAGCTGAAAGAGGGCGCGGATGGGTTGATTGGCGCGCTGCTTGAGGGGTAGGGGTGTATTGTTGGAGTTCATGATTTTGCCTTTAAGGGAGTTTCAAAGCCTGCGGCTCTAAAAACTCCCTTTTAGGGTATTCATCTAAAGGTTAAAGGTTTGGCGTTGCATTGGGGTTCTTAGGGGCTTGCCC
>DOMW01000060.1:3715-5302 GCA_003510345.1 Clostridiales bacterium
TAAGGTCGGCGACCTTAGTGATCCGGTAAGGCTTGCGGTTCAGCAATGCAGACCAGAATACAGAACAAATGAGATGAATTTGTATGGTTACAGGGCACGGGCTTTCCGCAGTGGTTCATGCCTTTGTCTTTTAGGGAGTAGGGAGACTCATTGCCATTCCCGTGGAAACAAGAATTTGGCAAAAAGATTTTTGGGCAGCAAAACCACCGAATCAGCCGGTAGTTTGTTTTTATACTCTTGACAAGTATTACGCCAGCCGATATAATCATGTTACGGTAGCCGATATAAAAGAAACGGGTACATCTTGCGGAAGGAGAAACGCTTCATGCCGGAAAGTTTTGAGCGCGGCGCGCTTACCGAAGCGGTGTTCTATATTTTACTGTCACTGCACCGGCCCATGCATGGGTATGCCATTATGCAGAATATCGAGCGTATGACGGGCGGCCGCGTTGTGCTGGGCGCGGGTACGCTGTATGGCGCTATAAACGCGCTGGTGAAAAAAAGATGGATAAAGGCCTTGCCCGAAAGCGGTTCGCGCAAAAAAGAATATGAGATCACCGATGCGGGCAAAGCGGCGTACATGGAAGAACTGTCACGGCTCGGGGAGCTATTGAAAAATGACGGGGCGGAAAGGGGAAGCAAAGCGTGAAACGGGTACTGTGGAGATATTTTGTAAATTATGAAAAAGAAGAAAACTGGCTCAACGGTTTAGCCGCGAAAGGCCTTGCCATGACCGATTTTTTCTTTGGCCGCTATATATTTTCAGATAGCGAACCGGGCGAGTATGTTTACCGGATCGAACTGTTAAGCAACCATATCGGCCACCCGGAAAGCCAGAAATACATCGCGTTTATGGAAGAAAATGGCGTGGAACTTGTGGCGACTTGGATACGGTGGGTGTATTTCAGGCGCAAAGCGAAAGACGGCGCGTTCGATATTTATAGCGACATAGATTCGCGAATTGCGCATTACCGCCGTATATTGCTGCTTTTTTTACCATTGCTGGCGCTCGATGTTGCTAACGGTGTAAACTTGACGCTGCTTTTTGTTTCACAGCTTTTAGATACTGTGCCGATGTTTGAAGGCGGGTTGCTTTTTGTAGCTGTTTTAAGCTTTGGCGTAGGGGCTGCGCTTGCCGTCTTATGTGGCTCGTTGTTCAAAAAGGTGAAGCGGCTCGGGCGGGAAAAATTGCTTAGGGAGTAGGGGCCTTTGGGCATTTTCTGTATCGCTATCACGACCTTGATCACAACAGCCAGCACCCCGGCTGTCAGCCAGACTACAAAACAAGCTGTGGCGACCGGGGGAAAAACCTCGGAGAATAAAATATAGTCGATCATAGTGCAAACATCGTCCTCTCATGGTCGTGGAACATAGATAAACAGGAAACGTGCCGGATAACAATAAAATGGAAATATATGTAAATTTCTTCCGCTCGCTGTATGCTGTCTGGTTATTTTTGTGCACGGCGCAGTATGAGGGAGCGGTCATTTTGCATATACTATTGTTTTCGCAACATAGGTGGCATAGATGTTGGTTCGCCGGGCGGTACAGACTTCTTATGTTGATGAGTTCAGCCTTTCCCGCGCT
>DOMW01000060.1:5438-7423 GCA_003510345.1 Clostridiales bacterium
GGGGAAAATAGAGGAAAAAGAGAGACGCCCGGCAAGGCAGGCGTGGATCAACTGGCGCGCCGCCGTGCGTGAAACAGAGCAATCAATGTACGTTGACTTTCCCCGCGCTGCCGCCGTTTGACGGGCAACGGAAAATGAGCTAGAATATCTTTGCGCCACACAAGCATTTTTTCAAACAGGGGGACGCTATGAGTATCACGGTGGAAAAAGAACATGTGGACAGGTACATGAGGATCATGGAGCTGGAGCCGACAGGGCGCTATTTGTACGCGCAGGTGCTGCCCGCCGCGCAGCAGATGCTGTTCGCACAGGTGGGGCTGACCCCCCTCGCCATGAAAAACATTGTGCTGGCGTTTACAAAAGAGGTAATATTGCTGATTGCGCTCGACCCGGTGGGGCATTTTATCGCAAAGCACATCCGTATCGACCGCAAAGACCTGGCAGGTATTGAGTTTAAGAAAAAGTGGATGCAAAGTAAGCTTGTTATTAAAACGGCGGAGTACAAAGATATCCGGCTGAACATACCCAATTCCGTGGCAAATATGCCGTGGCAAAAGCCCAACCTGCAACAATTGATCGACGACAACTGGAATGCCTAGGTAAGCGATGATTAAATCGTGGTCAGATTTGNNAAGATTGGCGTTTTCAGGTTCCGTTGCTAGCAGTGCTATCAGCGGGTTCTGAAAATTCCAAGATTGGGAAAATAGACCGCAAAGGTGGCCGCGCTATTTAATCAGTGGTTACCTAATACCGGTAAGTAAAATCAAAATGTGGTAAAATCATGATATAAACAAGAAACTCATGAAATATTCGAATTGGTAATTGCGGATATTGTTTACTATACTAAAAATATGTAATACTAATCCCGAATAGAAAAACTTGAAATGGGAATTGCTTTGCCGTTTCGGTATCTGTTTGGCCATAAGTGATTCCGGTTTCTTAAAAAAACGCAAAACAATTTAATAAGGAGGTCTAAAGGATACGATGTTTAGTAGATTGCAGGAACTCAAGCCCGATATGCTGAAATGTAACCGATGCAATTTCTGTAAGATGGCGCCTTTTCCGACGATTACCAGTGCGAAATATGAGGATATCTGCCCTATATTCAAATATCACAGGATGCACGGATACACCGCGTCCGGCCAGTCTTACGCCAGCCTCGCGATATTGGACGGCAGGATAGAGCCGGACGCGGAAATGGCGGGCGATCTTTCGTGCTGCACGGCGTGCGGCGCGTGCGCCACCATGTGTATGCGCCACACGGAAACAGACAGGCTGGAGATCAATATGGCGCTGCGGGAACATTTTGTGGAGGGGGGATTTGCCCCGGATGTGCATAGCAAAGCTATGGACAACCTGAAAAAATATGGAAACGTGTACGGCGATAAGCTGAAAAACAGCCCGGGCGCGTGGGCAAGCGGCCTGAAGCTGAAAAAGCTGCCCGGCGAGAGCGCGGAGGTCTTGCTCTTTTCCGGCTGCGCCACCCGGCATAATGCAAGCTACGCGGCGAGCGCGCGCAAGCTGGCGGAGCTATTGCTCGCGGCGGGCGTGGATGTGGGGATATTGGGTGACGACGAGCCGTGCTGCGGGCTGCCCGCGTATTGGCGCGGTTTCCGCGAACTTTTTATGGAAAATGCGGCCGGCGTCAAGCAAACATTGGACGGCGCGGGCGTGAAACAAATCGTGGCGCTGGGCGGCTCGTGCTATGGCGCGCTCAAAGCAAGGTATCATGAATACGCGGAAGCGCCGCAAACGGAAGTGCTGCACGCGACGGAATACCTTGCCCGGTTGGTCAACGAAGGAAAACTGAAGCTGAAAAACGCCGTTCGTAAAACCGTAACCTACCACGACCCCTGCTACCTCGGCAGGCGGAGCGAGCTTAAAGAGAAGTGGACAGGGGAGCGCAAAACCGCGTTCGGGCAAATGGAATATTTCGACCCGCCGCGCACACTGAACTATGGAACGGACGGTGTGTTCGACCCGCC
>DOMW01000116.1 GCA_003510345.1 Clostridiales bacterium
GCTTTTAATCAGCGGTTACCTAGAGCAAATTGTTATACCCATCGGTTTCCCCGAGGTCTTCCTTAACTTTTTTGTCCAGCATCACGGCGGTCTTTTCATCCGTCACCAACGTGTTTATAAAGCCGCCGCGCAGTGTAGCCAAAATCGGTTCTACTTTAGCCGGGCCGCCCGCCACGCCTACTACGTCGGGTATCTTTTTCAGGTCTTCCAGTTCCACCGCCATCAAACGCTCGCTCAAGCTGTTTTCCGCTTCGTTCCCGTTGCTGTCGATGGGCCGCCCGCACACATGGGCAATGTTTCCCGTCTCCCATAACGTCCGCGATTCCTCCGGGCCGATCGCGTTCGATAAAACCATCGTGCTGCGCGTCTGCTCGTTTGTGCCGATCCCGATGAGGGCGATATCCACCGCCCGCACCATCTCCATATGGTCGCGTACAGATTTTTCCTGCATCAGCCGGTCGCTCAGCTCCTTGTCAGAAAGCAGCAATGGCGTATTTAAAAGCCTCGCCCTACCCCCTATTTTCTCACTGAACTCGAATATGAGCTGCACGCCGTATTTATACGCATCTGACCAGCTGGCGGAACCCATCATCTGCACCACGTCGATATTTGTGCGCACAATGGGCATCAGCGAAGAAAGCATATGATAGATGCTGGAGCCCCATGTCACGCCCACTTTCATGTTGTCCCTGAGTATTTTTTCAAGATGCCGCGCGGCATAAAACCCGATATTTGCGACATTGACCTCCGGGTCGTTATTGGAAGGGGCGATCACCATTTCCTTCAACCCGAATTTCCCCTTGAGCTGCTCCTGGATCATAAAGGAACGCACGGAGGCGTCGTTGATACGGATATCCACGATACCCATATCGCGCGCTATTTTTAAAATACGGGACACGTTGGAACGCGATATCTGCATCTCGTCCGCGATTTCCTGCTGCGACATCCCGTCGTAATAATACATCTTCGCGATGCGCACCACCATATTGCGCTGCATAGTCTGCTTGTCCAGCTTCATCTCCACTTGTTTCCCCCCCTTGCGTTTCGTTGGCATCCTCACACGATATGTGTCGTGATATCATGCATCCAGCTTTTTGACACCTGATACGCTTCCTTATATTTATTATAAAAGAACTGGTATTCCCCGTGCTTTTCCGCGTCCGGCTCCACTTTGTCTTCTATCGTCACCATATTCTGCGCCGCGGTGGCCGTGTCGCTGTAATACCCGGCCGCCACTGCGCCTAAGATCGCCGAGCCGAGACAGGGCGCTTCCGTCACCCGGGGAATGTACAGCGGCAGGTTACAGACGTCCGCGTGCGCCTGCATCCAAAAACGGCTTTTCACCGCGCCGCCGCACACATAGATACCATCCGGCTTCATGCCGCCCGCGCGGAACGACTCCATGATCGCCTCTGTGCCAAAGCAGATGGATTCCACGATCGCGCGGTACAGGTGCGCCGGCGTATGCATCAGTGAAAGCCCGTAAAACAGCCCGCGCACGTCCGGGTCGGCATACGGCGTACGGTTGCCCTGGAAGTAATCGAGCGCGAGCAGCCCTTCCGCGCCGATCGGTAGCTTATCCGCCTGCTCATTCAGTATATCATAAATACTCTTGCCCCGGCTACCCGCTTCCGTTTCCAGCCCGCCGCAAAAATTTGTTTTGAACCAGTTTACGATCGCGCCCGTCGAGGTCTGCCCGCCTTCCACCAACCCCAGACCGGGGATGACCGCATCGGCATACGACCCCCACATGCCCTTTGCGTGCATTTCTTTGTCCGTAAGCCCAAGGTGCAGGTGCGACGTACCCGTGATCATCGCGATGTTCCCCGGGCGCACCACATTCAGGCCGAGCATACCTACAAACGCGTCCGCGCCGCCCTCGCCCACGGGAATACCGGGCGCAAGCCCGAGCTCCCGCGCCGCCGTTTCGGTAAGCGGCCCCACATTCGTGCCCATATCCAGCACTTCCTTTGGGAACTTTTCGATCACATCGGCAAGCCCGAACGACTCATAAAACGATACAGGCCACCCACCGGTCGGCCGGTCGTAATACCAGCGCGGCGCGGCGGTGTCGATGCTCGCCACAAGCCGCCCCGTCAGTTTGTACATCAGCCAGTCCACGCATTCAAACACATAGTTCGCCTGCGCGTAAAGCGCCGGTTCGTTTTCTTTTATCCACAACGCCTTTGCCGGCATAGATTCGGCGGAAACGTTGCCATACCCGTTGTTTTTGAGCATCTCGTGGCCGGTTGCCGTAATTTTCTTTGCCTGCCGGGAAGCGCGCATATCCATCCACATGATCGCCGGGCGCAGTATGTTCATATCCTCGTCCGCGATCATCACCGTGCAGCACGTCGTATCGACCCCCATGCCGATGATATCGCGCGGGTTTATGCCGCTCTTTGCGATAAGCGCGCGCGACGCCCCGCAGATCGCCCGCCACCATTCGTTCGGTTTTTGCTCTGCCCAGCCCGATTTTGGTGTATACAGCGGATACGTCTCATCCGCCTGCGCCACAATATGCCCCGCGGTGTCAAAAATACCTGCCTTTACACTGCTGGTTCCCATATCGATACCCAGTAAGTATTCCTTGCCCATGTTTTTGCCCTCTGCTTTTAATCGAATGAATTACAATCACTAGTTTGAATTGCTTATTGTTAATCACTTATTACCATTATAACAAGTGCTGCAATTATTGCAAATGTTATTTTTTTTTATTTTTTTGACATATGCCGCTTTTTGTTTACTTATTTTGGTAAATATCGTGCTGTAATTACAATAAATTTTCTGTGGGAGTAGTCATTTTGCGCGTATTAAGTAACCGCTGATGAAAGCGGGGGCGTATCCACATCCCCTAACCGGGGCATAGACAAACCTGGTTGAAATACCATCCACAAAAGAACGCCGAACGAACGGCCGCGTCTGCATTTTAGAAAACTATTGAGTTTCGCACATGATATAAGGTAAAATGAAGTAGCATCAGTATTTTTTAATTAACATGGGAGTAACAATATGTTTAAGGTGAACCAAAATTACGGGCGGCTGCAAGGCAGTTACCTGTTCTCGGAGATCGCGCGGCGGGTCGCGGCCTATACGGAAGCGCACCCCGAAAAGGATGTGATCCGTCTTGGTATTGGCGACGTGACGCGCCCGCTTGCGCCCGCCGTGGTGGAAGCTATCAAGCGGGCGGCGGATGAAATGGCGCAGCCGGGCGCTTTTCGCGGTTATGGCCCGGAGCAAGGCTACGATTTCTTACGCGAGGCAATCGTTGCGGGCGATTACGCAGCGCGCGGTGTTTCCATAAGCACAGATGAAATATTTGTTTCGGACGGTTCCAAATGCGACACAGGCAATATGCAGGAATTGTTTTCCGAGGATTGCAAAATCGCCGTGACCGACCCCGTCTATCCCGTCTATGTGGATACGAACGTCATGGCGGGCCGTTCGGGCGGGTTTGATGCGGAGCGGGGCGAGTATTCCGCCATTACCTATCTTCCTGTCACCGTAGAAAATAACTTTGTGCCCGCGCTGCCTCGGGGGGATGTGGACGCCGTGTACCTGTGTTCCCCCAACAACCCCACGGGCACAGCCTTAAAAAGCGCCGACCTGAAAAAATGGGTGGATTGGGCCAACGCAAACGGCGCGCTCATATTGTTTGACGGCGCATACGAGCGGTTTATAACAAGCACGGACGTGCCGCACAGTATCTACGAAATAGACGGCGCGAAAACATGCGCCATAGAGTTCCGCAGTTTTTCAAAAACGGCGGGCTTCACAGGCACGCGCTGCGCCTACACCGTCGTTCCCAAGGAGCTTTTCGGTAAGGGCGAAAATGGCGAAGATGTTTCGCTGCACGCCATGTGGAACAGGCGGCATTCCACAAAATTCAACGGCGTATCGTATATCATACAGCGCGGGGCCGAGGCCACCTATTCCCAAGAGGGCGCGGCGCAGGTGCGGCGTGATATCGACGCGTACATGGAAAACGCGCGCATCATCTTAGACGGGCTTAGGGGTGCGGGGATAAGCGCATATGGAGGCGCAGACTCGCCTTATGTGTGGCTGAAGACGCCGGGCGGCATGAAAAGCTGGGATTTCTTCGACAAGCTCCTCACCGAGGCAAATGTCGTGGGTACGCCGGGCAGCGGGTTTGGGCGCGCGGGCGAAGGGTATTTCCGCCTAACCGCTTTCGGCACAAAGGAAAATACGCAAAAGGCCATTGAACGGCTGAAAAATTTGAAATAGAAAGGTATAGTAAAAAATGAGAATCGCATTCGCTGCGGCGGCATGTTCCCCGCACACCGTAAAATGGGTCAACGCCATGGCTGGCGCAGGCCACGAGGTCGTCCTTTTCACTATGGCCAACCACGAGCATGTGCACGGCGAGATACTGGCGGAAGTGCAAACGGAATACTTGCCCTTCACAGAGGCGCAAGGCGGCGTGAGGAAAAACGCGGCCGCCTTAAAGCAAAAGCTGGCGGGCGGTTCGTTTAACGTGCTCGCCGCGATCGACCTCTCCACATACGGCTTTATGGCGGCAAAAGCAAACGCCGCCAATGTGCTGATGGTTTCCACCGGGCTGGATGTGTACCAGGCCGCGAAGACGGGCAACAAGGCGCAGGTGTTAAAAAGCATAAAGCACGGCACGGCCATAGCGGCCACAGCGCCCAATATCATCACAAAAATTAAAGAGCTTTTTAAAAAAGAAAAGAAATGTTTTGTTGCGCCGTTTGGTGTGGATATGGAGAAATTCATCAAAAAAGACGTGGTGCGCGACGAAGAAGTATGCTTCGGTTCCATCAAGTTTTTAGAGCACCACAACAGCGTCGATCTCGTGCTGGACGCGTTTTCTAAATTCATAAACCGCGCGGGCATCCCCGCGAAACTTTTGGTCGTGGGCGACGGCACAATGGAAAGCGCGCTCAAGCAAAAAGCAAACAGCCTGGGTATCGCCGAAAAAGTAGAATTTACCGGCTATATCAAAAACACGGATATGCCCGGCGTTATAAACAAAATAGATATCGTGGTGCAGATGACGCCGGAGGAATGCTTCGGCGTATCCGGCGTGGAGGCCATGGCGTGCGAGGTTCCGCTGGTCGCGTCCGACACCTACGGCGCAAGCGAATATATATTGAACGGCGTAACGGGCTACCTTGTGAAAGCGGGCAATACCGATGCGTGCTGCGACCGCATGATCGACCTTGCCAAAAACGCGGGCGGGCGCAAAAAAATGGGGGAATCGTGCCGGGACGACGTACTGCCGCTGTACAACCTGCCCGATTGCGTGAAAAAATTTGAAGAGGCGCTGCGCGCGGCGGCCGGGCGGGCGCTTTAAGGCAAAAACAGGAAACGAATACGGCGTTTTAATTTCGCCCGGCCACTGAGTTTCGAAGAAGTGCTTTCGGGCTCAGCGCAGTTTTTGTGGGCGGCAAGGGGGCCAAAAAGACACGCGGCCTGAACCGGTGCTTGTCTACTTTGTTCCGTAGGGAACATCCTTATTGAGTTCAAAGTGCCCGGACGCATAATTCTTTCCGTCTACGCTGAAATAAATGCGCGTGATATTTTCCATATTGTCAAGATACATGTTTGCGATGGTGCCTAACATGGCTTCCTCAAAAACGATACCCATGGGGACGTCATATATTTTTGCGTTAAAATCGATCACAATGTTTTCACCGTCAAATATTGCAATGGAATTTGGCGCGAGCGGGCTTTCATCAAGCGGCAGGGAAAACAGTTTATCCGCCGCGACCTCGAGGGGATAAGATACCGTTTTTTCTTTCGCCGGCTGTGTCTCTTCAATCGTCTTATCCGCGGTGATATCATAATATTCATACGCGATGGCGCCGCCCGTATACTCCGCCACCGCCTGCTGCCGGTCTTCCAACCCTTCGGGTATGGCGGGCGCCGAGGGCGCGGCGCTGTTCGCGAGGTCGGCGTTTGCGAGGGCCTGCGCTTCGGCAAGCAACGTGGCGTCTTTTGCGGATTCTTCCGAGGAAACGCCTTGCGAGTAGTCGATGGGGCTTCCGCTTTCGGCAGGCGCGGCAACCGGTGCGTTTCTCGTGGTTACGGCTATAACGGCAATGATGACTGCGGCCGCCGCGGCCGCCGCGATAAGGATAATCTTTTTTTTCTTACTTTGCATGTACGGCATACTCCTGTGTTCAAAAATTCTTATGATACTAGTATATCATCTTTTTTAGGGCAGGTTATTTCCAATATGTAAAATATGCCTGGTATCGGGCATATTATTTGACGTGACGGTGCGGCACTGTTTATAATAATACTAATCCCAAATAGAAGAACCCAAAAACGGTTTTCTATCGCCGCTGACAACGCGGTGTAAAATTTATGAATAGTATACGGCTAAGAATTTATTATTTGAATACGGAAGGATCGACATTGTGATGAAACTAAAGACAATCGTAGCGTTTTTGCTGGTGGCGGCTATGCTTTGCGGCATACCGGCGGTGGCTTATGGGGAAGAGGGCGGTGTGCTGCCGGATGGTGCCGCTGCTTCGGCGGAGCCTGCGCAGCAGGAACAGGAAAC
>DOMW01000038.1 GCA_003510345.1 Clostridiales bacterium
TTGCTGTGGGCGCCCGCTGTGGTCATTCTATTGGCGACGGCATGGACGTGGGCGGCGGCGACCGCGCCCGGGCCGCGCCGGGAACAGGTGTGCCCCTATTGCGGCGCAAGCGTATCGCCGGGTGTCACCTGCCCCTGCGGGCGGTCGATGGGCTCGTGGGGCTACAACACCCCCAGGGCGGCGGATGATTTTCCAAAATCGGCGATCAAGTAACGACTGATGAATGGTGTGTGATTATGACATTTATTTTGGATGAAAACACAAACCCGTGGGACTTATCACTTGGCTGTGAATGCTACGCGATGGGCTATGACGGGTATTACTACCTCGCTGTTTTGCATGAGATGAACGAGTTTTACGCTAAGGTCACGTTTGACGCCAACCGCGGCCTCAAAAGAACCGACGCCCCCTCGGGCAACACCGAGTGGGTGCCGCTGAATGATATTTGTAATGTGAGCTGGGGGATCAGAAATCTTCGGATGGAGTACTGCGGGCGCATATTGAAGATGTACGAGGCGTGTACATTTGGCGGGCAGCTTCCGGACGGCAGGCTGCTTGTGTATGAGGGCGGCGACACCGGCCTTGATAAAAAAACGACGTATGATTGCCTGCGGCTTGCCTGCCCGCCCGACCCATTCTACCCATATGCGGCGCAAGTTATCGCGGCGGTGACAGGCAGAAAAGCTTTGGATAAAGAGACATTGCGGGCGCGGCTCATCGCGCGGCTGGACAGCGCCTTCGGCATTGCGGCAGGCGGGGAATATGAGTTGTTTGGCAGGACAATACGGATTTCAACCATGCCCGCGCGCAAGAAATTTCTGGACGACCTTTATGATAAGTATTATCCGTTCGTGGAAAAATACCTCGAAAGGATTGCCTGGCCCGCCACATTAGAGAATATCCAGGACAATTTTGAATCCAATGTCGTATCCATTATCGGGCCGCTTCGCTTGGAGTGCCTTGACCTGATGGCAGGCGCGGGCATATCCATGACCCCGGCGAAATTTAATTGCTTTTATGACCTGAAAATTGACCACACAAACATAAACGAAGTGGTGCGGCAATACAATGAGGTTATGGCGAAGAAGAATGCGCAAATACGGGCGCACAACCGCGAGGTAAATTCTGATTTTTGGAGGAGCTATCACGGAACGTCGGCAGACCTGATCAATCCGAATTCCGTGGTGGATAAAAACGCCAGAGCCAGTATCGCAAACGACGTCCTGTCTACGCTCGACCTTGCGATTTATACAGACTTTAGCAAGGCGGTGAACGATTACGTCGGGGAAAAATATTTTGACGTAACGGCTTCGCAGGGCGAGACAGACGCGCTTTGGGAGGAACTGAACGCGCTGGATGGCGAGCAGATGGCTGGCCCCGCTGGGCTGGAACTGCTGCTGCGCATTTTAACAATCAACCCGTTCGACAAAACCGCGTGCCGGTATATACTGGTCAACCATTGTTACCCCGGCTGCGGGTTTACAGAGTTTATGGATCAGCGGTTCCCGGGCCAAAACCTGGCCGGGCAAATAAAATGGGATCTGCTGAAGGAGTGGATACTCGATCAGCCGCTGCACTCGCGGGCGGAAGTGGTTTCATTCATGGAGGAGTTGGACGGCTATTTTGAAGATATGGAAGTCCCCGACGAAGACGCGCTGCCCGCTTGTACGCTGGTAGACCTTATAAGCAGCGCCTATGCGTTGCATGACGTGGCAAACAGCCTGCTCTTGACCCGTTATGACGACGGGCGGATGCCGCACACGGATAACGAAGGATACCCCGATCTTTTGCGGGCGGTGACGGACGTAATGCGTACGCTGAACGAGGAAGAATGTGCCGCCCCCGGTCGGCCATACAACGAAGCCCTGCTTTCGGTATGCCAGCCGCTGCTTGCGCTGATAGAGGAAGATTCCCGCACGGTGCAGGGCAGGCTGTTTGAAACCGCCGAAGAAGCAGGACGTGTATTAGACGAAGTATCTGCTGTGCTGGCGGCTTTTTATCATATGGACTTTTCCTCGCCGTCCGGTGTGGAGGAAATAGACCGGCTGGCAGACGGGCATCCACATCGGGATTTGCTGCTGCCCCTAAAAAAGAAAGCGAGGCGCGCCGCGGAGCTGACGTGCCTCACCGGCGAGTTTATGGCTGAGGTATCCGGGCGGACGTATGAAACACGGCAGCAGCTTTTGTATGATTTAATGCGCGGCGGCATTTTGAGCTTTGAACGGCAGCTACTATGGATGCAGCCGGACCGGCTGGCCGAATGGGATGAAAAACAGATGGCGGAGGCGCTCGTTGTATTTGGCGAGGAATTTTCCAATATGTATGACGCGAGCGCGCGGTATTACGCCGTTATGGAAAAAGCGTGGATTTATCAGAATTATTTGAACGAAAAGAACAATACGCAGGCGGGATTTTTCAAGAAGATCGGCACGGCTGTATCCGGCATTTCCAAAAAGAAATATGAAGCGGAATACATGCTGGCGACGGATAACGGCACCCGGCCGCTCGCGCCGGTAGGGCCGGACGAACCGGCGGCGGCTGATTCGTGTTGGAAATACCGGGGGGAAGAAATGGATCGGTTGTATGAGGCCTGCTGCGCGAAATATGACCCCGCCGCTTTTGAGGGGCACAAGCGAATGTCGGCCATAAAGGATACCTTGCGATCGATCCTCAGCCCAAATGGTATGGGGGAAATGAAGGCGGCGGTCATAAACGGCGACTGGGCCGTGCGCGCCCCGGCGTCTTTGGCACAGGGCGGCGAGGCGGGTGGGCTTAAGTGGGATGAAATAACCGAGGAATATGCCGCGCTGGAATAGTTTTGTATGAAGTAGGTCAAAGAGGCGGATAGAAAACGCTTTATTGTACATTCGGATCGTGTACTTGGCGAAATATGTCTGGGAGAAAACTAAATCCTGACGCCCCCGCTGTATGAGGGGAGCGGTTGCGTTGTGCAAGGAGCCTGTTTTTAGACAGGTTCTTTTGTTTACTTTCACTTTTCCCTGCTCCGATCAAATCTGTGCAAAAACCCATCAAATTTACGCACTCCCATTTGGGAGATGGGCTTCCATGTTAACATAATCAAAAAAGGTGTAGCAACCACAGTGGGATTCACGAAGAGCACCGATGAATTTGTAGCGTGGCTGGGAGACAATTGACAGATGATAATTGATACTAGAGTTTCTCTAACAACTTTCCTGTCATTGCGAGCTTGACCCGCAATTTTAGCGTTCCAGATCCCGGATCAAGTCCGGGATGACGGTAAGAGGACGACGCGTTCTATCGGGGACTTATGCAGAACCTGACGCAATCCCGCGAGGTGGATTTTCGGGATGTGTATGTCGGCTTTGCCGATAGGCGGCTGCCCATCACCGGCCTGGAAACGGTGTTTCCCGCGGATTATGACGCGCGGTTAAGGCCATGGTTTACCGAGGCCGTCAAAGACCCGAACCGGGCATATATTTTTGAGCCGTATTTCGACCCCGTCTTGAGCGAGATGACATTTACGATATCGCGCGCAATCGCAGGCGATACGGGCGACATATGGGGCGTCTATGCGATGGATATCACGACGCAGCAGCTCAACGACTATCTGATTGCGGCAAACGATACCGGGGACGGGAGCTATTACTTTGTTATGGGCGCGGACGGCAATCTGTTTTCGCACCCGAACCCCGCGCTTGCGCCCCAGCCGGACGGTACCATCGTCAACATGGCCACCTATGACAATGGCAGCAGCGAGGCGCTGTATAGATATATCGTTTCGGAGAACCATGGCGAAGCGATGGTATTCCGCAACGCGGGTGGCACGGCGAGCTATTACTACACCGCGTCCCAGGCGGAGATATCGGGCTGGTATATCGTGGGGGCGGTGCCGGTGCAAAGTGTAATGACGCCTGTTTATACGACACTGGCGATCCTCATCTCCCTGTTTATCGCCACGGCCGCCGCCGTCATACTCGTGCTGCGCCGCGGCATAGGCAAGCGCGTTGTGCAGCCGGTGATTGAGATCCAGGGCGCGACAGCGCGTATCGCGGACGGCGATTTCGATTATACGATCGACTCACAAATGCCGGGCGAACTGGGCGCGCTGTCCTACGCCATCAACGCGATGGCGGGCGAGCTTAAAAGGTATATCGCCAACCTGACCGCCGTGACCGCGGAAAAAGAGCGCATCGGCGCGGAGCTGAATGTTGCCACGCAGATACAAGCCGATATGCTGCCGAGCATCTTCCCGGCGTTTCCGGGGCGGCCGGAGTTTGACATCTACGCCAGTATGCAGCCTGCCAAAGAGGTGGGCGGCGATTTCTATGATTTCTTTCTGATAGACGACAACACGCTGGCAATCGTTATGGCGGACGTATCCGGCAAGGGCGTGCCAGCCGCGCTGTTTATGGTCATCACCAAGACACTGATACAGAACACGGCGCTTTCAGGCAAAAGCCCGGAAGTGGTGTTCGGCATCGTGAACAAAATGCTGTGCGATCACAACGACGCGGGCATGTTCGTCACGGCAATACTCGGGTATCTTGATATCCCATCGGGCAGGTTCACGTTCGTAAACGCGGGCCACAACCCACCGCTGCTGCGCAAAAACGGTGTGTTTGACTGGCTGAAAAGCAAGGTCGGCTTCGTGCTGGCGGGCGATGAAGACACGTTCTATCGGCAGCAGGAGATAACAATCAAACCCGGCGACGAGTTGTTCCTGTACACCGACGGCGTGACCGAGGCGGTGAACAGCGCGGAAGAACTGTTCGGCGACCCACGCTTGCTGGAAGCGGCGAACGCAAACCCCGATAAGCCGTTAAAAGAATTTACGGAAGCGATTAAACACGAGATAGATAAATTCGCGGATGGCGCCGAGCAGGCGGATGATATCACGATGCTGGCGCTTAGAATCAATGGACAATAGACGGTTGTCAATTGACAATTATTTTATGGAAGGGGTATTCGATATGAAAACAAATCTGTTCCGAAAAGAAGCGGTGGAGAAGATCACCAGCCCGGAGGACATGAACACATATGTGAAGGTGCTTTCGCCGCGCGTGTGGCTGATCCTGGTGGGCATTGGCGCGGCTGTCGTGGGGCTGGCTGTTTTTGCCGCGTCCACCGGCTATCCCGTGTGGGATCTGTTCTTCGGCAATACGGGGGGCTGACGGTATGGCGAAAAAAGTGCCTGTAGTGTTGCAGCTTGAAATGGTGGAGTGCGGCGCGGCCTCGCTCGCTATGGTGATGGCGTACTACAAAAAGTGGGTACCTCTCGAGCGCCTGCGGGTGGACTGCGGCGTATCGCGCGACGGCAGCTCGGCAAAAGCCATCTTAAAGGTGGCGCGGATGTACGGGTTTGACGCGCAGGGCTTTAAGGTGGAGCCGGATAAGCTGCACGCCCTCCCCATGCCCTGCATCATCCACTGGAACATGAACCATTTTGTGGTGCTGACCAAGCTCACAAACAAGTTGGCGTATATCAATGACCCCGCGCGCGGCGAGGTGAAGGTGCCGATCGAGCAGTTTGGCCAATCGTTCACCGGCGTTACCATCGCCATCACGCCGGGCGAGAATTTCGCGCCCGGCGGCAAGCCGGTCAGTGTGTGGCCGTTCGCCAAAGAACGGCTCAAGGGAAGCGCCCCGGTGATCGCCTTTATCGTCATCGTCAGCGCGCTCACCTCGATTATCGCCATCATAGAGACATTCTTTAACAGGGTATTCATAGATGATTTTCTCTCGGTACAGACGCCCGCGTGGCCGGTGTACGTGTTCATCGGGCTGTTTTTAGGCTTTGAGCTGCTCACCATACTCTTGAAAGCCATCGAGACGCGCACGACGCTGAAGATCACCGCGAAGTTTGCCGTGGTTTCGAGCGGCATGTTCATGTGGCACGCCCTGCGGCTGCCTATGGAGTTTTTTTCCTCGCGCAACGCCGGGGATATCGCTTCCCGGCAGGACGAGAACGACGGCATCTCGTTCACGCTGATACAGCTTTTCGCGCCGCTGTTTATCGACGCGCTGATGGTGGTGTTCTACCTGTTCATCGTGCTGCGATACAGCGTGCTGCTGACGGTCATAGGCTGTGTATCGCTGGTCATCAACTATATCGTGAACTGGGTCATTACCAATAAGAATGTGGATATTTCCCGCGTTTCCACGCGTGACGCGGGCAAGCTTTCTTCCATGACCGTGGCGGGCGTGGAGATGATCGAAACAATCAAGTCCGCCGGCGCGGAGGACGGCTTCTTTGAAAAATGGTCGGGGCTGCACGCTTCGGTGAACGACTCTAAAGTGAAGAGCGCCAAGCTGGATATGTCGGCGGGGATCATCCCGCAGATCGTCAGCGAGACGATGAACATCGTAGTCATGCTGATCGGCGCGTATTTAATCATACAGGGCAATATGACCATCGGCATATTCTTCGCGTTCCAGGGTTTTTTAGCGTCATTTCTCTCGCCCTTCCAGAAGATCATCAGCGCGCGGCTGCAAATGCAGCAGACAAGGGTCTCGATGGAGCGGGTGCAGGACGTATTCAACTACAAGACGGACGTAGAATACCAAGAATTCAACATGGACGAGAGCTTCTACAAGCTTTCGGGCAAGCTGGAGATAAAGGACCTGACATTCGGCTACAACACGCTGGCCGACCCGCTGCTCGATCATTTCAACATGACGATTGAGCCGGGAGGTAGCGTGGCACTGGTGGGGGCTTCGGGCTGTGGGAAATCCACAATCGCGAAGCTCATAAGTAACCTCTACAAGCCGTGGAGCGGCGAGATATTGTTCGACGGCAAGCCCGGCAATGAGATTCCCCGCGAGATATTCACCAGCTCGGTTTCGGTGGTCGACCAGGATATCCTACTCTTTCAGGACACCATCGGCAACAACATCAAAATGTGGGATAAATCCATCGAGGATTTCGAGGTCATACTCGCCGCGCGCGACGCGCAGATACACCCCGCCATCATCGACCGCGACGGCGGCTACGCGGCGGACGTGCTGGAGGGCGGCAAAAACTTCTCGGGCGGCGAGCGGCAAAGGCTGGAGATTGCCGGGGCGCTGGCGGGCGACCCGACCATCGCCATACTGGACGAAGCCACGAGCGCGCTGGACGCCAAGACGGAATATGACGTGATCGAGGCCATCAGAAACAGGGGGATCACGACGGTTATCGTCGCGCACAGGCTGTCCACGATACGCGACTGCAATGAGATCATCGTGCTGGACAAGGGCAAGGTGGTGCAGCGCGGCACGCACGACGAACTTTACGCGCAGGAAGGAAAATACAGGGAACTGGTTTCGATGAATTAGGGGTGAAATTGAATGAATTGGTTTGAGGATCAGATAAAGAACAGGCTGCAAAACGACGAGGATGATTTTTCCGGCGCGTTTACCGAGCTTAGTTCGGTCGTCATGGGCGAGAGCGCGGCAAAGGCCGGGCTGGTCACACCGCGTCAGCGCACGCACAACGCCGTACAGGAAATATTGAAGTTCTTCGGGCAGGAGGTCGTGCCGGTTCCGGACAGTGTGACGGATACGGAGGAGTATATCAACTATTGCTTAAAACCCACCGGCATCATGAAGCGGCGGGTACAGCTTACGGGCAAATGGTGGAAGGACGCGAGCGGCCCTATGATGGGCATGGTGAAGCGCGGCGGGCAAACGGAGGGCGAGGACGGCGGGGAGACGGTGGCGCTACTGCCTTCCAAAAACGGGTACTCGTACTTCGACTACGAGTGCGGCAAGCGGGTCGCCCTCACTTCCGAGACGGCAAAGAACCTTGAAACCACCGCCTATTGCTTCTACAAACCGCTGCCAAACCGCGCGCTTTCCGTGATGGATTTGGTCAAGTATATGTTCAAGACCATCACAAAAGGCGATATATTTTTCTACCTGGCGGTGTTGGCGGTGACGACGCTGATCGGGCTGATCCAGCCGAGAATTTCGCTGATTCTGTTTTCCGACGTCGTACCAAACGGCACGGCGTGGATGCTGCCCGCGCTGGGTGTGATGATGGTATCCATCGTCATTTCCACGCAGGTGCTTTCCATGAGCCAGAACCTTATCATGCAGCGGCTGACGATGCGGCTTTCCAACACCATCGAACCGGCGGCCATGATGCGCGTGTTGAACCTGCCCGCCGGGTTCTTCAAGCAATACGCGGCAGGCGAGCTTTCGCAAAAGCTGTCGCTGATCCCTTCGATCTGCAACTCGATTTTTTCGATTGTTACGGGGACGCTCTTGAACGCGCTGTTCTCGCTGGCATATTTCTCGCAGATTGCCAGCATCACGCCCGCGCTGCTCGTGCCCGCGTTGTGTATCATCGGTGTGACGCTGGCGGTGAATATCATCACCACCATAGCCAGCATGAAGATACAGCGCAAGTCGCTTGAGGCGAGCGCAAGCCTTTCCGGGCTGACCTACTCCATGCTTTCAGGCATTCAAAAGGTCAAGCTGACCGGATCGGAAAAGCGGATATTCGCGCGGTGGGCGGGAAGCTACAAGACGGCGGCAAACTATACCTACAACCCGCCTTTTCTGCTGAAATATACCGAGACGATCAGCACCGCCATCACGGCGATCGGTACGGTTGTCATCTATTTCACTTCCATTATGTCGGGCGTGGACGCGGGCGAATACATGGCGTACAGCACGGCATACGGCATGGTGGCCGCGTCGATACTGTCACTCGGCTCGCTGACCACGTTTTTTTCGGGGTTAAAACCGCAACTGGACGTGGTTTCGCCCATCATGAAGGCCATTCCCGAAATCAGCGCGGGCAAGACGGTTGTGACCAGCCTTTCAGGCGGAATCGAGGTGCAGAACCTCACGTTTCGCTACGACGAGGGCGGCAGGAACGTGCTGGACGGCATAAACATCAAGATCCGCCCTGGAAAGTATGTCGCCATCGTGGGCAAGACGGGCTGCGGCAAGTCTACGCTGATCCGCCTGCTGCTGGGGTTTGAGCAACCCAACAAGGGCGCGGTGTACTTCGACGGCAAGGACATTACAAGGCTGGACCTGCCCTCGCTCCGCCGTAAGATCGGCGCGGTGATGCAGAGCGGCAAGCTGTTTACCGGCGATATATTCAGTAATATCACGATATCCGCGCCCAGCCTGACGCAGGACGAAGCGTGGGAGGCGGCGAAAATCGCGGACATCGCGGACGATATCGAGGCCATGCCGATGGGGATGCACACGGTCATCACCGAGGGTTCGGGCGGCGTTTCGGGCGGACAGAAGCAAAGGCTGATGATAGCGAGAGCGGTTGCGCCCAAGCCCAAGATTCTGATATTCGATGAATCTACAAGCGCGCTTGATAACATCACGCAGAAGCACGTCGCGGACGCGCTTTCGGGGCTGAAATGCACGCGCATCGTCATAGCGCACCGGCTTTCCACCATAAAGGATTGCGACAGGATCTATGTGCTGGACGGCGGGAAGATCACCGAGGAAGGTACGTTTGACGAGCTATACGCGAAAAAGGGATACTTCCACGAGCTAGTCAGCCGCCAGATGGTCGGTGAGGAAACCACATCATGACGGACGAGCAACGAAGAAGCGCGCTTAAAAAACTGGGCGCGGCGGACGGGGACATGGACGCGCTGCTGGCATATACGGCTGATGCGTTCCAGCCCCGCGCGAACGCCGGAACGGATGAATTATCACCCAAATGGGAGGGCATTTGGAACCGGGCATTGTTTTATTGCAAAACGCCGCCCCGCCTTGAAATGTTTGCGTCTGTTGCCGGGGCGATCCCCATCATCTATCCCGCAAGCGAGGATGATTTTGAGACGCTGCTGCGCGAGATCGTTTACAAAGGCAAGGCCATGCCGGATACCACGAATATGGGCGCGCAGTTCGTGTTTGGTAAGACGGTACGGTTCATCATCCTTTCGGGCAAGCCGTACAGCAATGTGCCGGCTTCGTTCTTTAATCTGAACGAGAGCGAATGGCTGGAACAATCCATGATCATCCGCAAGCACCATGAATGCGCCCACTATTACACAAAGCGGTTTTTGGGCAGTTCGCGCAACAATTTACACGATGAACTGATCGCGGATTTCTGCGGGCTGTATGCTGCGTTTGGCGAATACCGCGCCAAGTGGTTTATGCGCTTTTATGATAACCGGGCCGCGCTTTACACCCGTGGCATGAGCGATTCTGCGGCGGATATTGTCCGCGCCATTGCGGTGGCGGCGGCAAAGGGCGTGGAGGCGTGGGCAGGCACTGCCGAATGCGCCGGGTTGGATGAAGCCGGACGGATAGAGTATCTTGCCGGAAAAGAATTATTGGAATTTATATAAAAAGCTTGTGACGAATCAAGCGCACTGTCGTATAAACGTTTGAAAGGCGAAATAAAAGGGGGTGAACAGATGACCGGATTTGAGAAGAAGCTAAAGCTTTTGTTCGACGCGCAGGGCTTTTTCCATGACCCGTTGCTTCATTCGCTGATACAAAATGAAAGCGTTCAGCCTTTGGCGGATGACGATCTGGATATCCTGTTTGCCGCCGGCGACCCTTTCAGAACAATCGAGAAGCCGGATGACGACAAGCCTTAGCTCACCGGCCGAGCAGGTGTTTCATGAATACCGGGGGCGTGTTTTCGGATATTTAGCTGGCAAGAACGTGCCGCTATCAGACCGGGAGGATGTTTTCGGGGAAATACTGCTCAAGGCGGCGAGGCAGGAACAGCGGTACGACAGCGCCAAGGCCTCGGTGTCCACATGGGTGTATATGATCACCCGCTCGGTGGTGACGGATTATTTCAGAAAACGTAAGCAGGAATATCCGCTGAGCGAGATATTGGCATCCGCGGAGAATATTGAAGAAGGCATTGTGTATGAAGAAGAGCTTAGTGAACTGGCAAAGCAGCTTGCTAACCTGCCGGAAAAGGAACGGCGCGTAGTTATCCTGCGGTTGCATCAGGACATGAGCTACGCCGGGATAGCGCGGGTGCTGGGTATCAGCGAGACAAACGCGAGTACGATCTATTCGCGGGCGGTGGGCAAGCTGCGAAAAAAGATGACAAAACCATTGTGACAAAATGCTGCTTGACCCGTATAAACGGGTGAATAGTAAGAAAAATAAAATTTCTTTAAGGAGGGAAATACCATGACAGAGGCAGAGAAAAAACAGAAAGCGATTGAAAATGGGTTAGATGCGGTCGGCGACGAAAAGCTGAACGAGGTAGCGGGGGGCAGCGGTTTCGACCGCTGCGACTATGGCCAGGTCTACGAATCACAATTCCCGGAAAGATGCTGCAAAAACTGTCCGCATTTTACATGTACGAAATCCGATAAAAATTCGGACGACAAGAAATACAAGATGGAATGTAGTGTGCATCAACGCACAGAATGGAAAAACGTGGACTTTTGGGATCTGTCCTAATCAATGAAACAGTGCGGCAATTAGCGGCGGCTGGCGCGCCGGGCATAACCGGCGCGCCGCAATGAGGAGGCATATTACAATGGCGGATATGGATAAGAAAGCTATGGAAAACGGTTTGGATATAATTGGCGACGATGAGCTGGAAGCGGTTTCCGGCGGTATGTCCAAAGAGGACAAGGCGGAAGTGGAGAAGCAGGCGAGGGCGGACGGGCGCACACATAAATTGCCCATACTGAACCTGCTGTGTATGTGCAACAACGATTACAAATGGGCGCGGCATAAAAAGATGAATGAGCTATTTGATTTTGGGAACGTTGTCGTCACGCTGACGACGACCTACTCTGACATAAAATGCTACAACTGCGGCAAGACATGGGACGAAGAGACTATTCACTCTTGAGGAGAAACACAATGACATCAAGAGAACAACTAGCAGGATAATAAGCTTTGTTCTTGCCCTGTTGAATGGAAGTTCTACAGGTCGGTGGAGAGGGTGAACTTCGACATGAGCAGAATCTATAAGGACGTCAAGTGCTATAAATGCAACGCCGCCGCGAGGGAACTCAAATATTCATAATACGGATTAAGGAGGATTCTTACGATGGCGAAAGTGGAAAAGAAAGCAATGCAAAGCGGCATAGAGCCGATTGAAGACGAGCAGCTTGCAGATGTCGCGGGCGGCAACAGGATATTTGCCAACGATGAGGAGGAAGCGCAGGCCAAGGAGCAGGCCGCGGCGGACGGACGTAACTATATGCTGCCTCCGATGAACTTTATATGCGTGTGCAGCCACAAGTATAAATTCTCGAGAACAAAGGAAATGTCGTATTTAACTAAACATATGACCTGCGATGTGTATTGGGATATCAAATGTTATAAATGCGGCAAAACGTGGGGATACAAGAAACTGTAGCGCGATCATTTTATTGAACAGGAGAATTGCAATGAAAGAAAAAGAAATGGAAAAGAAAATGAGCGGTATAGAGGCCATTAGCGACGACGAGCTGGAAGCGGTGGCGGGCGGTGCGGCGGCAAGCGGGATAACGCCGGAACAGGCCGAGGCACAGGCAAAAGCCGACGGGCGGACTATCCCGTTTAACAAAAACGACTCCGCGCCGTCCAATGTAGTATGCCCCTGCCCCATCGAATATAAATGGGCGCGGAGCGATAGGCTTTTCCTCATTACCTTTCCGCAGCCGCAGCCGGGGTACAGCGACATGAAATGCTACAAGTGCGGCAAGATGCTAAACGGCATTATCGTCAAATAACCGTTTGCAATTACTGGATGTTAAAAAGTATGATGGGTTTGGTGACATACCAAAGCGAAGGACAAAAGAATATACTGACTATAAAGAAAAGCTGGGTTAACTGGGTGTATTGTTCGCATTAACACAGGTGGCCACTGAATAAATAGGGATATTGCAGGGCGCGGCTTCCAGACGCGCCTTACACATTTTTCAGTCGTATAAATAATCTTTAAAGCGCTTTAAAAAAATGGTTGACATTGTGAGATTTATGAATTACTATGAACAAAGAATGAACAAGGCGGAATAAAATGGCCTTAACTATTAAAGATATCGCGAAAAAAGCAGGCGTTTCGGAAGCGACAGTTTCTTTGGCGTTTAACGACAGCCCGCTGGTAAACGCAAACACAAAGGCGATGGTTTTGGAAATAGCGAAGGAGCTGAACTATCACCCAAACCTGATCGCCAAAAGCCTGGCAACGAGAAAGAGTAATTCGATCGGCATTATCATACCGGATATCAATATTATATTTTACGCGAATGTTTTAAGGGTTGTCGATATTCTGGTGAAGCAAAAGGGCTACAGCCTTGTGATGGCGATGTCGGGAAACGACCCCAAAAGAGAATCGGAGATCATCAGGGAGTTTATCGCCAAACGCTGTGAGGGCGTGATGGTCATACCGAGTATATTGGTGCCGTCGGGCGAACCGGCGAAATACCTCAGCGAATACAGGCGGGAATTGGATCGGTTTGATATCCCGGTGGTCTATCTTACCTCCCTCTATCCGGTAGAAAACGTCAAATATGTGATGGGGGATATTGAAGAAGGGACTTATAAACTGGTAAGCCACCTGATGGGCTATGGGCACAGGGAGATTGTGTTTATCGGCGGCAAGGAATACATACCGACGACGAGCTTGCGCCGCAGCGGCTACAGCCGGGCGTTTTCAGAGCATGACCTGCCCGTTAAGGCGGAGAACCTGATAGAGTGCGAGAATCTGTATTTCAGCGACGCGGTGAAGGCGATGGAAAAGCTGGTGAGGGAGCGGGATGATTTCACGGCGGTGGTCGCGATGAACGATGAAATGGCGATCGGCGTACTGAAAGTATTGCACAATGCGGGTATCCGCGTACCCGAGGATGTGTCACTTGTGGGATATGACAATACAAACTATTCGGCGGTGGCTACAGTGGGCATCACAACGATGGATTCCGATGTCGAACGAACCTGCGGGTTCGCAATTGATATGTTGCTTGCTATCATGAGCAAGGAAGAAATAAAAGAAAAGCACATTAGAATAAAACCCACCATGATAAAACGCCAATCGGTAGGGCCGGTAACGGAGCAAAAGCGTTTGGTGTGGAATGGTGAAACTGTAACAAAGGCGTAACGGGGGAATATCGTAAGACACGGGCGCCTATAGAATTTATAGTGACAATTAAACCGCTTTAAACCGCGGACAGGCAGCGTGAGAACGCAAAAATGACAAGACAGGCAAGCGCATCGCCGTACGGCGGGAAACATATACCGAAAATTAAACCGCTTTAAATCGCGAACAGGCAGCGCGCGGACGTAAAAACGGCAGGACAGGCAAGCGCGTCGCCGCACGGCGGGGGACATATACCGGAAATTAAACCGCTTTAAAGAGGGAAATGGCCATCAAAAAAAGATTTAGTTTTGCGTCAAAAGGCGCAATCGATAGCACTAAGAAAGGAGAAGGTTTACATTTTGCCGCGATATAGCGGCGGCACACCAGGTAACCGCTGATCAATGCAGGCCACGCGTCTTTCCGGCTCTTTTCGCCCGCGCCCGCGCCGTCAGAACCCGCCCATAGCGCTGCTTATGAACGGAACCTGTCGGCACTGCCACGAACAAAAATGGCTCGGAAATCCACAGACCCGCTTTAATCATCGGTTATCAAAGACAATTTAGGAGGAGAGTATGAAAAAGTTTTTAGCAATTTGTATGGTAGCAGTAATGGCAGTCGCGCTTTTTACAGCGTGCAGCGACCCCGCGGAAGCCCCGGCAAGTGAAGCCCCGGC
>DOMW01000047.1 GCA_003510345.1 Clostridiales bacterium
TTGCGGGGGCAGGGTGATGCCCAATTTGCCGCGCGTATCAAAGGTAAACGTATTTGCCGCGTTATTGCTGTCCGTTATACTTCCTGTGAGATAAGCGTCCCCGCCGTTATAAAAATAGTTGAGCGTGTACCGGAGCGCTTTTCCCCATTGCATCAGATTTTGCTGGGATGTATAAAGGCCGGTGGCGCCGAGGGGCTGGGGCGTGCCGCTTGAGCCTGTCCACCGCAGCGCCGCGAACGGGCCGGGGCTGGGGTCGTTATAGTTCGGGTTGGAAACGTTTTGGTACATATCGACGCCGAGCGCGAGGGCGTTTTGTATACCGGCGATCCCCAGGCCGCCGCCGCCGTAGCTTGCGCTCACAGCAACGTTGCTCGGGTCTACCGGCAGCAGGATTAGCCCGATCCAGTCGCCGCTGTTGCCGCTCCCATTGCTGGAAAGGTTGGTGGGGTTGAAATAGCCGCTTACACTGAAATTACCCCTTACGTCAAACGTATTGTTCAAAACCTGATAGCCAAACTGGTTTGCCTGATTGGGAACAAGCTGGACATAATTTCCACCCGAGGGGTCGATGCCTGCGGAGCCGGGCTGCGCGTTCATATATACCTTTGAATTATTGAAAGCCTGGTACGCGTTGATCGAAAACTGGCGCTGGGCATCGGATGATGTATCCGTCACCTGCCAGATATTGTATTGCGAAGTCGTTTGGGCAGAAGCAACAGGTGAGAACGGGCGGCCCAAAAGTGTTGGTATTAATGTAAATAAAAGGGCTAGTGTTATCGTGATAGCAACTAACCGTGTTGTCTTGCGATACGTATTCATTTTTTTGTCAAACCTCTATCCGGCATAGTCTTTTCTCGTCCTTTTGTGTGTCAAATGTATACATTTACAGAAATTTCCATCGTTCATTTATAAACCACCCCCCCTACACAAAACATTAAATTACAATATATACATTTATTCCCAATATTTACAGAAATATGGTTTTACCCATCTGAAACAGGTTTATATGAATATTGTGTTTCACGGTAAAATCATTACCGAAATCAAGCCAAGAAAAAGGAGATAGTTAAAATGGCGAAATACGTTTATGGCACTTATAACACAATGCAGGAAGCGAAAAACATGATCGCGCAGCTCGAGCAAAAAGGGTACCCGCGCAGCAGCATTTCTGTGATGGCGGACGGCGCGAGGGTGAGCAACCTCCGCGACCTGGGCGTTTCCCTTGAGGACACGTATCACAACGAATCGAATTATGAAAGCCTGTGGAGCAGGATAAAGAGATTTTTCGGCAGGGAAGTCCATTCCGCCCACACAGCCATTTTCGGCCATCAGCAAGACCTGCGTAACGGCAAAATACTTGTTATGGTAGATTGCAGCACAGTGCCGCAGCCTTTGCAAACGGCGGCGAAAGAAAAGGATACCGCTTACTGGAACGCCGCGCATAACCTGGCGGTGAACCACCCGGATGAGCAGACGATCCGCCTGATGCAGGAACACCTGCGCGTGAGCAAGGAAAACGTCACCACGGGTGAAGTTATTGTGAAGAAGCGTGTTGTACAGGATACGGAGACGATCAATGTTCCCGTGCGGCATGAGGAACTGACGATCGAACGGCATCCGGTGACAGGCCATGTAACAGGTCTGGATAAGTTTGAAGACGAAACCTATTCGTTCCCGCTGACGGAAGAACAGGTACACGTTTCCAAGGAGCCGGTTGTGGTGGAGGAAGTGCGTGTTTCCAAGCGGCAGGTAGACGGCGAAAAACAGGTGAGCGACACGGTGCGCAGGGAAGAGCTGGACGTAAACAAGACGGGCAACGTGATTCTCGAAAACCCCAAGCGCAAATAACACAAAACCTAAAAAAGCAAAGCCCCGGCGGAAAACGAGATCCGGCGGGGCTTTTAGATCAACTTGACAACCGGCTATCATTTGTCAGGTTGCTCTAAAATCAGTGAACCGCAAGCGAATACCAGGAGGTTACTATGGGTAAATTCAAAGTAAAAAAAGCAAAGACCGGTTTTATGTTTGACCTGACGGGCGGCAATGGAGAAGTGATCGGCACAAGTGAGATCTACACCACGCGGGAGAAATGTATGCAAGGGATCGACAGTGTGCGCAAATTTGCCCCCAAAGCGAAAGTGGTGGACTTGACTGCCGGGGGAACCGCAAAAAGCCCCTCATTTGAAATCTTTACGGATAAGGCCCGCCAGTTTCGTTTTCACTTAAAAGCGTCAAACGGGGAGATCATCCTTGCGTCGGAGGGCTACAAAGCCAAGGCCGGCTGCAAAAACGGGATCGACAGCGTGATGAGAAACGCGCCGGAAGCGAAAGTAGTGGAAGAAGAAATGGCAATGGCGCGGTAAGACTATACCCTCCAATAGAAATTGGTAAAAGACAAGCGCAAGATAGCAAAATGATCTTGCGTTTTCTTATGGGTATATTTATTTCCGATAGCCGGGGAAAAACGGCTGCATGACCCCGGTCCGGTAGCTTGCGCGAACCGCCTGCTCTTTTGTGAAGTCGCCGCGGACGAGTTGTTCGGCCACAAAGCTGAAGTAATCGTCCTCCGCAATGATGATATGATCCAGAAATTGGATGCTGAGCGCATCCAGCGCCTCTTTGATATGCAGCGTCACTTCGATATCCTTTGCGCTGGGCTTAGGGTCTCCGCCCGGGTGGTTGTGCGCCACAAACACCTTGTCTGTACCGCTACGGAACGCGGCTTCGGCAATGTGGCGTATGTACACGGGTGTATCCGTCGGCGAACCTTTACTAAGCAGGCTGGCGCTTTTTACGCGGTAGGCCGTGTCGAGGCAGATCACATAAAAATGTTCCAT
>DOMW01000114.1:0-3653 GCA_003510345.1 Clostridiales bacterium
CACGTTTTACAGGAATGCTATATATTTCGGAACGTTCCCCGAGCTTGTGAAATATGAGTTGGGCCGCGCCCAGCACGCCTGCGTCCTGCCCGGCAGGGGAATAGAGCAGGCGGAATGTATCCCGCGGGTAGGGATGCCGCAAAAGCGCCAGTATTTCAGCTAAAAAAGCGTCTTTTGGAAAATCCTTCATGGCTACGATGCCGCCGCCCACAACCGTATATTCGCTGTTCAGAAGGTTGCCTGTCAGCGCGACGATCCGGGCGCAGTCGTGGATATAGCGCTTTATCGGCACTGTTTGATGATGCAGTGTAAAAATATCGTCTATGGGCGTGCCGGGGAAGTGTTCATCGCGAAGCTGCACCAACCGCCAGCCGGACGCCACCGATTCACAGCAGCCCCGCCCATTGCAGGTGCACTTGTTGCCCGTTTCGCTGATGGGCAAATGGCCTATCTCGCCCGCGACGCCGTCGCTGCCGAACACTGTTTCGCCCCGGTAGATCATGCTTGCGCCTATGCCGGTGCCGAAATAGATGCCGGTGACCATCCCGTCTGTCCGCAGGCCGAGTTGGTGTACGTCGCTGTACAGCAGCAGGTCGGTATCCTTCCCGATAAACACAGGCGCGTCAAAATGCGCCGCCAGCCCGGCGGGGATGCGCAGTCCGTCAAACCGGCTGGTGGCGTTTTCCCCAAGGTTGGACGCTGAATACAGTATTTCGCGGCTTTTATCCAGCGTACCGGGAAAACCTATGGCGACCCCCCGATAGTCCGTGATACGCAATTCGCTTATATATTGTTTGATGAATGCGGCAAGGTCGTCTATCGCCGTTTTGGGCGGCCCGGTTGAAATGGCAGCGCTCTTATAGATGGCGGCGTGTATCAGTTCACCATCCATAGCTACGCAGCCTATACGCACGAATGTCCCGCCGACGTCCGCGCCTATCACACATGTTTGATCCATCGCGCCACCTCTTATACAGCGTGTGCGGTAACGATATCGCACGCCTGTAGTATGGCATACATGTTACGGGATGTCAAGTTTGCTCCTGTAATAGGAGTGTAATGTAATGGGAGCGGCTCATTTGTGCGTGGTTTTGTATTACCTTTGGCAGCGGCGGTTTATGTAGCCGCTCGCAAAAACTACTCGGAAATCCACGAAGCTGCGTTAATCAGTGCTTGCGCTGTGTTGAAATATCGCTGAAAATATGTATAATATTTTATTGGACAACGAAACGAGTGTTGCGCGAAAGTCTTGTTCTCGCATAACCGAGTGAGGCCGGCCATCAAAGGGTTTAATACCCCGCCCCAAGGGGCGGAATGCGCGCTTTAGCGCGGGGGCAGGGCTTGCCCTGCGGTATAATACCCTTTATTGTAAAACGATTTGGGCGAAGAAAGGAAACGCTATGGCAAAAAAACAATTTAAAGCGGAATCAAAACGGCTTTTAGACCTGATGATCCATTCCATCTACACACACAAAGATATATTCCTTCGCGAACTCATAAGCAACGCAAGCGACGCGATAGACAAATTGTGCTACCTTTCTCTTGAGGGTGGCGGTACAGGGCTTGCCCGCGGCGACTTTTTTATCCGCATAGAGGCGCACAAGGAAAAGCGCCTGCTTACCGTGTCGGATAACGGCATCGGCATGAGCAAGGAAGAACTGGAATCCAACCTCGGCGTGATCGCGCGGAGCGGGTCGCTCGCGTTTAAAGACGAAATGGAAGGGGAGCAGGGCGACATCGATATCATCGGGCGGTTTGGCGTGGGCTTCTATTCCGCCTTTATGGTGAGCGACAGCATCACTGTCATCAGCCGGAAGTATGGGGAAGAGCAAGGCTTTAAGTGGCAGTCTTCCGGCGCGGACGGCTACACCATCACGGAAGCGGATGTGCAAACACATGGCACGCAGATCATCATGGAGATCAAGCAGGACGCCGAGGACGAGGACTACAGCCGGTTTTTGAATGAGAACAGCCTTGCGTCGCTTGTCAAGAAATATTCGGATTATATCCGCTATCCCGTCCAAATGGAGATGGAACACCGCCGCAACAAGAACGAGGGTGTGGAAGGCAAAGACCCCGAGTGGGAGACGTTGCGCGAGCTTGAGACATTAAACAGTATGGTGCCGATCTGGCAGCGCGCTAAAAAAGAAGTGACGGATAAAGACCTCAGCCAGTTCTACCAAGAAAAATTCTTTGATTTTGAAGACCCGGTGCGAACGATTCGGGTGGACGCGGAGGGTATCGTCAGCTACAAGGCGCTGCTCTTCATCCCCGCCAAGGCAAGCTATGATTATTACACGAAAGAATACAAAAAGGGGTTGCAGCTTTATTCCAGCGGCGTGCTTATTATGGACCGCTGCGAAGAACTTGTGCCCGAACACTTCCGGTTTGTGCGCGGCGTGGTGGATTCGCCGGACCTCTCGCTTAATATTTCCCGCGAGATGCTGCAGCAAACCCGGCAGCTTAAAAATATCGCCGCAAATATCGAGAAGAAAATACGCGGCGAGCTGGAAAAAATGTTAAAAGACGACCGCGAGGCATACGAAAAATTCTGGCAGGCGTTTGGCCTGCAACTGAAATACGGCGTAGTGGCGGAGTTTGGCGCAAACAAAGACAAGCTTGAGAATTTGCTGCTGCTGCATTCTTCGGCGGGCGAAAAGCTTACGACGCTCGCGGAATATGTGGAGCGTATGAAGGACGGCCAGCAAACCATTTACTACGCGACGGGCGAAAGCATCGGGCGCATCTCTTCGCTGCCCCAGGCCGAGCACATATTGGAAAAAGGCTATGAAATACTCTATTTTACGCATGAAGTGGATGAGTTTATGGCGCAGGCGCTGGCGGAATACGGCGGAAAGCCCATCAAGTCGATCAACAGCGACGACGCCGGAACGGAAGAGGAAAAGAAGGAGCTTGAGAAACAGGCGGAGCAAAGCAAGGACTTGCTCGGGTTTGTGAAGGATGTGCTGAAAGACGAGATAAAGGACGTGAAGATATCCGCTAAACTGCGCAAATGGCCCGTATGCCTCACGGCGGAAGGGCCGCTCTCCTTTGAGATGGAGAAATATTTGGCCCAGGTACAGCCGGAAGGCGGAACACGCGCTGGCCGCGTACTGGAGTTGAACGCCGGGCACCCTGTTTTCAGCAAGCTGCAAGCCCTGATGGAGACAGACAAAGAAAAAGCGGAAGCGTACACGAAAATATTGTATCATCAAGCGGAACTGATGGCAGGGTTGCCGCTTTCCGACCCTGCGGCGTATGCCGGGCTTGTGTTTGGATTGATGGAATAATTGAATGAACGCATGGAACCCCTGGCATGGCTGCCATAAAATAAGCCCGGGCTGTAAAAACTGCTATATGCACCGGCGGGACGAATCATTGGGCCTCGACGGCGAAGAAGTGCACCGGACAAAATCGTTTGCCCTGCCCATACAAAAACGCAGGGACGGCAGCTATAAACTACAGCCGACGAGCGAACTTTTTACCTGTGGCACCTCGGATTTTTTTATCGAGGAAGCGGACGAGTGGCGCGCCGGGGCGTGGGAATTCATAAAAGAGCGGCAGGATATCCGCTTTCTGATACTGACAAAACGCATCCATCGGTTTATGGATTGCATCCCGCCCGACTGGGGCGCGGGCTACGGCAACGTGCG
>DOMW01000114.1:3670-5937 GCA_003510345.1 Clostridiales bacterium
GCCGATCAAGCACCGTGCCGTCATATGCGAACCGCTTCTGGAAGGTCTCGACCTCACGGCATGGCTGGACGGGGAAAAAATAGATACGCTTGTGGCGGGCGGCGAATCCGGCCTTGCCGCGCGGGAATGCCAATATAGTTGGGTTTTGTCGCTGCGGGATCAATGCGCGCGCGCGGGCGTGGGTTTCTGGTTCAAGCAAACCGGCAGGAATTTTATTAAAGGCGGCAGGCGGTACACCATACTGAAAAAATACCAGCATTCCCAGGCAAGGAAAGCCGGTATCAGTTTTACGCCGTGAAGGAGACAGAAAAACATGAAGTATGGCACAATAGGAACAAGCTGGATCACGGACGCAATGATAGAAGGTGCAAATTACGCGGGCTGTATGCGGCTTGGCGCCGTCTATTCGCGCGACCTCGCGCGCGCCGCCGCGTTCGGCGCAAAGCACGGTTGTTCGGCGGTGTTTGACGACCTTCACGCGATGGCGGGCTATGACGGCATCGGCGCGGTGTACATCGCCAGCCCCAATAAACTACACTATGAGCACTGCAAGCTCTTTTTAGAGCAAGGCAAGCATGTGCTGTGCGAAAAACCGCTCGTGGTATCGCCGGAGGAAGAGCGCGCGCTTCGCCACATGGCGGAGGAACGCGGGCTGGTCTTTTTGGAAGCCATGATGATGATGCACCACCCCGAGCGGGACGCTATAAAAAAGGCGCTCAGCGGGATTGGGACGATCACAACGGCGCGGCTGGATTTTTCACAGCTTTCCTCCAAATATCCGCAGCTTAAGGCCGGCGGTATGCCGAATATTTTTAATACGCAGCTTGGCGCGGGCGCGTTGATGGACATGGGCTGTTATTGTTTTTATCCGGCGGTGGAATGGCTGGGTATGCCCACGGAGGTGTATGCGCACGCGGGCCATGTGCACACGGGCGCGGATGGCTGGCTTTCCTGCCTGCTCGTCTACGACCAGGAAATCCACGCGAATATCACACTTTCCAAAACGGGGCAGGGCTTTGCCGGTTCGGAAATACTGGGCGACGAAGGTTCGGTTGTGATCGATTTTGTTGTGGAGCTGCGGGGTGTATGGCTTCGGCGCAAGGGCGGTGAGCAAGAACGGATCATACGCGACTATACCCGCACCGAACTGATGGCAGCCGAAGCGCAGGATTTCTGTGATTATATCGCGGGGGAAAAGCGCGGGGAATACCGCCATATGCAACGCGTAGCAAAGGAAGTGTGCGCGCTGAACCATTGGGTGAAAGAACGGGCGGGGGTTTAGGTACGTCAAGCGGCTCTTGACAACTATTACGCCAAGCGATACAATATATTACGGTAGGCGACATAACGGCAAACGTAATATATGGAAATGCAGAGGGAGGCGCAGGCTGTGGATGATAAAAAGCTGAAATTCACAAAATTCCAGACCGCGCTTGAAATACTAGCTGCAGCCGCGCTTATAGGTATGATCGTCCACATCGTGCTGCTCTATGGCGCCGCGCCGGATACCGTTCCCACGCATTACGGCGCGGACGGCGCCGCCGACGCGGAGGGCGGCAAGGGAGGCATGATGGTTCTCCCCATTATGACCGCGATGATGTATGGCATTTTCACATTGCTGGAGTTCTTCCCGTCGTCATGGAATGTGCTTTCGGTACATTCGGATCGTTGGGAAGAAATGTACCGTGCCACGCGCACGCTGCTGATACTGGTCAAGCTGGAGCTGATCGCCCTGTTCTGGTATATATCCGCTATGGCGCTGCTTACCGCCCCGCTGGGGGCTTTCTTCCTGCCCGTCACATTGGCGGTTGTATTCGGCACGCTGGCGGTCTATATTATAAGGGTGGCCCGCATGAAAAAAGAAAAACCGGCCAGGCCGGAATAGCAGGAGAAAAACCGTATTGACGACAAGCGAAAAAATATTGCTGCTTGCCTGTGGGGCGTTCACGATCATGGCGCTGCTGCTCGGTATGTTTATCCCGATAAACAGGTTGTTTGCCATGCCCACGCTCGGGCGCATATCGCTCTATGTGGGCGCGATCGTTTTTTTCCTGTTGTTTGTGAAATACAGGCAAAACACAAAAGCGGCGCTTGCGTTCATGTGGATATTGTGCGCGTTTTTTATGCTGGCGCTTGCGCTCTTTATACTTGCCGTGACGCATATTTAGAGTAATCTGTCAAACGGTGGCCAAGGCAGGTTAGGGAGTGGCCGGTGCATTTAGTATTATTGTGGCGCAGAGTATACCGCGCCGGGCGGTACAGACTTT
>DOMW01000154.1:0-5312 GCA_003510345.1 Clostridiales bacterium
CAGATCACATAAAAATGTTCCATAGGCCTGCCATATAAAAGGGATTTCGCGTAAGACGCCGCGCTGCCAATGGAGGTGATCTTTGCGCGGTCTTGCTCTTCCGCGAACCAATACTTCCCGGCGATCTCAGGAATGAGCTTTAGCAAGGCGGCGGCGTGCTCGCCCAGGCCTTCTATGCTTTGCAGGTCGCCGACATCCGCGGCAAATACATTTTTCAGGCTTCCGAACGCGGCGAGAAGGCGGTGTGCCAGTTCGTTTGTATCCCGCCGCGGAATGGCATAAAAAAGCAAAAGTTCAAGCGCTTGGTGGTCTTCAAACCCACCCAGCCCTTCCCGCCGGAACCTCTCTTTCAGGCGCTGCCTGTGGCCGCTGTGCGGATATTCGCTTTTTGTAGATTTCCCTTTCACCTTTATTCTATTCGTGCCGGTGGTGGAATATCCCTTTAAGGCAGGGGGTAAAGCAGGCTGTTTTTGCGGAATTTTGCTGGAAGTGGCTCGTGCTGTGCGTGGTTTTGTGTTGACTTTGGCGGCGGACGGCTCAAGGACGCTACAATCCCTCCGAATTCTTGCTTGAAATACTACTTGCAAGTGAGTTTCATGCCTTTAAGGGAGTTTTTAGAANNTAGGTTCTAAACCGCCGGAGGCATAAAATCATCCCGCAGGGATACATTGACCCCAAAGGAATACCAGAAAGATATCCGCAGGATAGTACTTTCTAAAATGTGATCAGTATAAGCCATAGGGTAAAAGACCTGTTTTGCCCAATTTTGCTTTTGTGGTGTACATCAGGGGCAGGATTTGATATAATAACAAGATGTGAATTTGGATGGAAAATAGGGAAGCCACGGCAGAAAGCCGCGCGTGATTTGGAAAGGACGAAACAGATGATTAGCTTTACGCTGGCCAGCCGCAAAAAAGAAATGACGGAAGCCCTCTCGGAACTGCTCAAAATCAAGAGCGTGAAAGAAGACGGGGACGAGATGATGCCGTATGGAAAAAACCTGTTCCTCGCGCTCAATAATATGCTGAATCTCGCGGAGAGGATGTATTTTGACAGTGAGAGTATGTTTGCGCGGCTGGGTTATGTGGATTATGGAGAAGGCGAGGAGATGCTTGCCATATTGACGCACCTTGACGTGGTGCCCGAAGGCGCCGGCTGGACGGTTCCCGCGTTTTCAGGTTTGGTGAAGGACGGTAAAATATACGGGCGCGGCGCGCTGGATAACAAAGGTCCCGCGATTGCGACGCTGTTTGCGCTCTCCGCCATACAGGAAGATTGCATCACGCTGAAAAAGCGGGTGCGTTTGATTTTTGGCTGCGATGAGGAAAGCGGCTGGTCGGATATTGCGTATTACAAGAAAAACGGCGGGGAGATACCCACGATGGCGTTTTCGCCGGATGCGCAGTTCCCCATCATCAACGCGGAAAAAGGGCTGATGCAACTGGAGCTTACGAAGAAGGCGGATGGGGCGAACCCGGAAGACGGGCTGCGCCTGCTTTCCATCAATGGCGGCGAACGGGTGAACGTGGTCCCCGCCTACTGTGAATGCGTGCTTTCGGCAAAAAAAGCGCAGATAAAAGAGCTGGCGGATATTTTTAACGCGGATGTGCCGGTGAAGATAGAGATGGTGGAGCGGGGAGACGGCTTGCACCTTATTACGCGCGGGCTTTCCGCGCATGGCTCCCTGCCCGAAGAAGGACGGAACGCCGTCAATTATATGATTGCCTTTTTAAACACACTGCCCCTTGCGGATAGTCCGCTCAGTCAAGCGGTGTACCAGCTTGCGCAGTACACTGGCCTGCAAACGGATGGAACGGCGATGGGCATTGCCCAAAGCGATGAATTGGGCGCGCTTTCCCTGAACGTCGGCTACATTAAAACCGATGGCGGCGATGTGCGGGTGGGCATCGATATCCGCTATCCCGTATCCGGCGACGGTAGCTCCATCCTTGACACGATAAAGGAAAAAATGACCGCCTTTGCGGTGGAAATGAAATTTGAAAAGCCCGCGCATTTTGTGCCGGAGGATTCCGAACTGGTGCGGGGGCTTAAAACGGCGTATGAGGAGATCGTGGGGGAGAAAGCGAGTTGCCTTAGCACAGGCGGCGCAACCTACGCGCGCGCGTTTGAAAACGCTGTGGCGTTCGGGCCGGTCTTCCCGGGCAAAACGGGGACGGAACACCAGCCGGATGAATATATTGAGATAGATGACCTTGTTAAACTGGCGGATATCATTAGTAACGCAATCGTTACACTTTGCACATGATAGTGAAATGTATTTTTATTTAGTTTATATATTGGGAGAAGTAAGCGGCATATGAAGAATCTTACAAGCGACGAACTGAGAAGTATGTATCTGGAATTCTTTAAGGGCAAGGGGCACGCGGTGATAAAAAGCGCCTCGCTTATTCCGGAAAACGACCCTACCGTGCTTTTTACCACGGCGGGGATGCACCCGCTGGTGCCGTACCTGATGGGGGAGAAGCACCCGGCGGGCGCGCGCCTTGCGGATGTGCAGAAATGCGTGCGGACAGGCGATATCGATGAAGTGGGCGACGAGAGCCATTGCACATTTTTTGAGATGCTGGGTAACTGGTCGCTGGGCGATTACTTCAAAAAAGAGGCGATTACCTGGAGCTATGAGTTCCTGACGAGTGAGAAGTGGCTGGGGATAGACAGTGATTTGCTGTACTTCACCTGTTTCGCGGGCGATGCCGACGCGCCAAAAGATACCGTATCGCACGGCTTCTGGGCAGAATTGGGCGTGAAAGACGACCACATCTTTTACCTTGAGAAAAAGTATAACTGGTGGGGCCCGGCCGGGCAGAGCGGCCCGTGCGGCCCGGATACGGAAATGTTCATCGATACGGGCAAGCCCGCTTGCGGGCCGGATTGTGACCCGTCGTGCGGTTGCGGCAAGTATCTTGAGATATGGAACGATGTGTTCATGGAATACAACAAGCGGCAGGACGGCACGTTTGAGCCGCTTTCCCAGAAAAATGTGGATACGGGCATGGGCCTTGACCGCACGATCGCCATATTACAGGGTAAGAGCTCTGTCTATGAGACGGATGTGTTCGCCCCCATACTGGCAAAAATACAGGCGCTTTCGGGCGCGGCTTACGAGGGTGCCGATGAGCAGATGAAACGCGCATTCCGTATCGTGGCGGATCATATACGGTGCGCCGCGTTTATGATCGGCGATGAGAAGGGAATTACACCCTCCAATGTAGACCAGGGTTATGTTTTACGGCGGTTGCTGCGGCGTGCCATCCGTTTCGCGGGCAAGCTGGGCGTGCCCGAAAACAAGCTTGCGGAAGTGGCGCAGGTCGTCATCGACAAGTACGGCGCGGCCTATCCAGAGCTTGTGGAAAACAGCAAGCGCATCACTGGCGAAGTCGCGAAAGAGGAAGAACGCTTTCAGAAGACGATCCGCCAGGGGCTGAAGGAATTTGAAAAAGTGGCGGCGGGGTTGCAAAATGGCGTGATAGGCGGAAAAAGCGCGTTCCGCCTGTACGATACGTTTGGGTTTCCCATCGAGTTTACGTTGGAGTTGGCGGAAGAACGCGGCATTAAGGTGGAAAAGGACGGGTTTGACGAAGCGTTTCGCCGCCACCAGCAGCTTTCGCACGCGGGTGCGGAGCAGCGTTTTGCGGGCGGCCTTGCGGATACCGGGGAGCAAACGGCGCGGCTGCACACGGCGACGCACCTGCTGCTTGCCGGGCTCAACAAGGTGCTGGGTGGCGATATCAGCCAAAAAGGAAGCAACATCACAGCCGAGCGGCTGCGGTTCGATTTCAACTTCCCGCGCAAGGTGGAGAAGGACGAACTCGACCGGGTGGAGGAATTCGTAAACGAAGCTATCGCGGCGGGCGTGGATGTTAAGATGGAAGAGATGAGCGTGGACGAGGCGAAACAAAAAGGCGCCACTGGCGTGTTCGACGCAAAATATGGCGAAGTGGTGAAAGTATATACTGTTCCGGGCTATTCTATGGAGATATGTGGGGGACCGCATGCAAAAAACACTGCGGATTTAGGTAAATTTAAGATAAAGAAAGAGCAAAGCTCTTCTTCTGGCGTGCGCCGTATTAAGGCGGTGCTCGAGCAATAAATGGTATTATACCGCAGGGCAAGTCCTGCACTCCGCGCTAAAGCGCGCGTGTTCTGCCCAAAGGGCGGCGCGTTATACGCAATGCGCATGTGAACTGCGTTCAAACAGTAGAATACTATAGTATTAAGGGTGGATGCGGCATGAGAGGATCTGATTGGTTCCGATACGGCGGTATGTGGGGCGCGCGGCTTCGCTGCACCGCCGCGTTTTTATTCACCCTCGTGGTGGGAATTTGGCGAAAAAAACGCCTTTGCGCGCCATGAGCGGGCAGGTGTTCCATACGTTTGACCCTGTCTATGACGCCCGGTCGCGCATACTCATCGTGGGGTCGATGGCGTCTGTGCAATCACGGCGCGCGGGGTTTTATTACGGGAACCCCAGAAACCGGTTTTACGATGTGCTATCCGGGTTGCTTGGGGTGGAAAAACCGCAAACGACAGCGCAAAAAATCGAAATGCTGCTGCAAAATAGGATCGCTATTTATGATGTGCTGGCGGCGTGTGAAATAAAAGGATCGGCGGACAGCAGCATCAAAAATGCCGCGCCGCATGATTTTACACCGATCTTCAGGACGGCGCGCATCCGGCGGGTCTTTGCGAACGGGCGGGCGGCCTATCAATATTATCGAAAGTTCATTGACGAAGATGTGACAGCGCTGCCGTCCACCAGCCCGGCCAACGCGGCGTATAAGCTTACGCGCCTGCGTTCGGAATGGTCGGCCATACTTGATTTTCTGAATGGGAAAGGTTGAATGATATTGCGTGAAACGCTTTTATAGAAAGGACCGCAATGTGTACTGCTAAGTATAGTACACTGTGCGTGCCTATGCTGAAAGCACGGAGAGGAGGCGCATGATGGGTTTGCCGATTTCACTGAGCCTGTTTTTTATGGTCGCGGTGGGCTATAGCGTGATCATAGATATTTTCGTCATCTTATTTCGCACAACCGGCTTGACGGAAGACGTGGCAAGGTTTCAGGTCGCCTCACTTTTAACGAACAGCGGGTATTCCACACAGGAAAGCGAGCTGGTGACGGGCGTTTCCATAAGGCGCAAACTGGCGCGGCGGGTCATGCTGTTTGGTTATATTTTCGGCGTCACGGTAGTTAGTGTGTTTGTAAGCGTTGTAATTTCGCTGCCGGAATACAAAAGGCAGGAAGAGTGGCCGGTGCTTCTTTGCGTGGCGGTGGCGTTCGTGCTCTT